>NZ_JAMZMM010000419.1:0-1271 GCF_024178385.1 Limnofasciculus baicalensis BBK-W-15
TAATTAATGCCTAATTTTCTTTTATTAGAATTGAGGATGAGTTAGATAGATGCCCAACTCCCCCTTCCCTAGTAGGGAAGGGGGCTGGGGGGTTAGGTTTTATCCTAATTCAACAATAAATCCGACTGCAAAGTTAAACCCAAATCTGATTCCGGATAAATCACAAACACTTCAGCCTTCTTTTTCCCTCCCAAAAGCAATCCACCCAAAGCACCTAATCCACCACCTGCTAAAACTTCAATCAAATCGATATCACCAAATATTTCAGAAATTACAGCTCCTGCTGCTGCACCAATGGCAGCACCTTTGAGGATACTAGCAACATCAGTACCCTTATCAATTGTTTCAGTTTCGGTAATTACTTGAGACTTGGCATTAAGGGGAATTACCCGATTGGTATTTTTGACGATCAAATTTTTAGCAAAAAACTGAGTACCTCTATTTACGGGGCGTATTTCACCTTCAATTGTACTCCCTGCTGGAATAAGAATAGTACCATTAGAAGAACGAATATCTCTGGTAGTAGTTAACGTCACAGGTGCGGTTTCATCTGGCATAACCACAATTTTATCTGCTTCCTGAGACTTAACCCTAATCGAAGTACCCGATGGTACGATAATCCGTGTTGATTGTTGGCTAATTGGCGGGCGTTGTCGCGGAAATCTTCGTCCTTGTGCGACAGTATAAGATTGAGGAGTCGCTGTAGCAGGAGTTGCCATCAGGATGGGAATGGCGGATGTTGCAGTTATTCCCAGTGCCATGATTAATGCTGTTTGAGATTGCCAACGAGGGGATATTAACATGTAAACTATACCCTCCCAAGGGTTAGTGCTATATCTAACCTAGACTTAAACTGAGAGGGAATGTTCCCTGTCGCAGGTGAGAGGTTAGAGGTGAGGGGTTAGGGCGTGTTTTCAAACTATAAATTTTGATGTAGGGGCGTAGCATTCGGGCGATAACATCTGGCTAAAACCCTAGTATTTGTGTCCGAATGCTTCGCCCTCCGAGGGTTTGAAAATACGACATAAGGGCTAATAGCTAATATTTATAATAAATAGGGTTGTCCTGATGTGAGAGTGTAAATTAAATTTAGGGCTTCCGGGGTGTAGTCGAGGGGGAAATCTTCAATAGCAGGATTTGCTAATATCTGATGGGTAGCCGCAGATGTCATGAAACTAACTTTGATTGGAGGAGTGACGCTGGCGTAGAAGGGTTGGATAAGGCGAATGGAATTCGCGTCTACACAAACGAAGTCCGCCTGCGCGGACTAA
>NZ_JAMZMM010000419.1:1371-4713 GCF_024178385.1 Limnofasciculus baicalensis BBK-W-15
TAGACGCGGTTTTAACCGCCTTGACAACCCGCGCAGGCGGGTTTTGTCTGTGTAGACGCGGTTTTAACCGCCACTTGACAACCCGCGCAGGCGGGTTTTGTCTGTGTAGTGTAGATAAGGCGAATGGAATTCGCGTCTACACAAACGAAGTCCGCCTGCGCGGACTAATGAAGAATCAAGGAGTTGACAACCCGCGCAGGCGGGTTTTGTCTGTGTAGACGCGGTTTTAACCGCCTTGACAACCCGCGCAGGCGGGTTTTGTCTGTGTAGTGTAGATAAGGCGAATGGAATTCGCGTCTACACAAACGAAGTCCGCCTGCGCGGACTAATGAAGAATCAAGGAGTTGACAACCCGCGCAGGCGGGTTTTGTCTGTGTAGACGCGGTTTTAACCGCCTTGACAACCCGCGCAGGCGGGTTTTGTCTGTGTAGACGCGGTTTTAACCGCCACTTGAGAATGGTGCAAAATGTGAGTATAAACCTACATTAACCTACTTTTGCCTACAAAGGAATAGGCTATCAAACTCCCTACATTAGCCAACCTAATCCCTATGTCTAGAAAAGTATGCTGGTTTCATAGACGAAAAGGATTTAAAGCAATGACAAACCACTATCCAGAATCTCAAGTAAATCTCCCACGGGAAGAAAACGGTTGTATGTTAGCATCTAATGTGAGTGCCATCGCAAACCCACAACATACTACTACTAAAACTGAAACTGCGATCGCAACACCTATCGGATCTCCTTTCAGGGGAGGGGTATGACTGTATAAGAAAGATAGTATAATTCTACTTCAATGTCAAAAATTTATCCAAAGCTGCTACCATAAGTGGAGGCCAACGACGGATATTTTCCACCCAATCTAAATCTTGATATCGCCCATCTAAACCAACTACCGCTACCCAATTACTCTCTGCTTCTCCCGGTTTCCCCTCTACCCATAACACTGCTGTTAAAGCAGCACGTACATCGGCAAACTGAGGATATTTACGAATAATATTGCGCATCTCACCTATAGCTTTATCTTTCTCTCCAATTTGATAAAGGGCGAGAGCATAATTAACCCGGGCAAAGGAAAAATTAGGATCTAATTCTACTGCCTTATGATAATTTGCGATCGCATCCTCCCAATTTCCCAGTCCCCCATGAGCATTACCCAGGTTATTGTAAGCCACAGCATCATTAGGAGTAATCTCCAATACCCGCTGATAATCTGCAATCGCATTTTCCCAAAGTTTCTCCCCTTCATAAGCTATACCGCGATTCAGATAAGGATCTGGTGCATCCGGAGCTAACTCAATCGCCTTATCAAAATCCGCGATCGCATCCACCAACTTATGTTGAATCACCCGATAATTTCCCCGATTACTCCATCCTACAGGATTATCTGGCAATAACTCAATCAACTGACTCCAATACCCTTCCGCCGCCGCAAAATTACCACCTTCAGCAGCAGTAAAAGCCTCTTGCCTAAGCTGATTAATTTGCCTAATCTCACTGGCACTTAAATTAACTTCTGCCATAGCTGGCAGATTGAAAAAACACACCAGCACCACAGAAAATATTGTCAGAATCCATCGCAACATAAAAATACTTGAAATCCTTTTAGGGAAGAGGTCGTTTTAAAATTTGTCTAACATAACCGTACATTTCGCTTGTCAATCCATCCAGTTTACGATCAATATCCTCCCATCGTCCAAGTTTGCTTGTCCACTTTCCATTTGGTAATTGTCTGGCTGCGTGTGTTGGTTCTCCGTCAGGTGTAGCATATATCGCTATTTTCTCAAAACCCTCTTCCAACTCAGCGCGAGCGCACGGTTCATATCCTAAAGTTTGATAAGCTTGGATAAAAGCAGCAATAGTTAATTCTGCTGGTACGCCATCAGGCCAATAATAAGGATTTTCCGGTTCTAAAGGATTCCACCAACGGTCATCTTCTCCCGCAGCCCAGGCAAAGCAATTGTAAATTCGCGACGCTTTACTTGTAATGCGATAACCAGTGACATTAAGGTTTGGAAATTCGTCTTCCTTGTACTTTTCCAGCCTACCATCTGTAGCCACAATCCTTACCCCATTGTATCCATGTTTCTGCCATTTGCGTTAACCTACCCCGCTGTTGTGGCTCAACAGGATTAGCGCCTGTAATAGATTGTAACGCCCAAAACCAATGGTCAGGTTCCCGTTCAAGTTCGCGTAAAATGAGCGGAACAACAGGTTGTCCCATACCAATAATTCGTTGGTAAGTTGGGTGCATTACCATTTTCGAGACTAAAGATATCATTCCTGTTTCTTGCCGCCATTGTTCAGCTAGTTGTAAAAATGTTTCCTCTAAATCTGACGGTTCCAAAAGAGGATAACAGTACGCGGCATTTCTGCGATCAACTTTGTAGATTGTTTCCATTGCACTAACACCTCACTCTTGTGTGAAATAGCTACTTCATTATATATCCATTCCCCATTCTTAAAAATCTAATAACTTAACAAAACGCCCCGCCTCCAGATCGTCAATATCAGCCGCTTGTCTCATCGCTGAAATACAAGTTACCCACTCCCCACAATTTTGCCATGGAGACAACATAGCCGCCCCACCTCTGATTACATAAGGTGGCTCGCCAATAACTGGTAAATCATCTCCTGGCGCATTACTATAATCCGGGAAAAAAGAATCAGCACACCATTCTCCTACAGCCATACCCACCAAACCAAAAGGATTAGCAGCGGCTTGACATTTTTCGCGATCGCTAAATTCAGCCAGGGTAATCTTCTCCTCATCAATTAGCCGATCGCCCCAATAAAATAAACTAGACGTACCACCACGATAAGCATACTCCCATTGTGCTTCAGAAGGCAATCTAAAACCAAGTTCATCCATAATTTGATTAATTTGCTCCCGTGTTAATGTCGCCGGAACAAGCTTCTCATCGGAGTCAAAATCTACCTCATAATCTGAGATATATTCATCTAAATCTAGTTCAATATGTTCTAGGGCAAATGAATTAATAATTGGCAAACGAGATATCAAAAAAGGTCGTAATTTCACAGAATGAACCGGGCGCATTGTCTCCATAGAGCCAAGGAACTCTTCATCTAATCCTTCCTGTTGGATCAAATTACGCAAAGTCACTTCCTCTTGAGGAGATAAACCCATATTAAATTCACCACCAATAATTAGATTAAACTCTAATTCTGTGGGTAAATGTTTAAATGTGGGAATCCGGAATGCGGGATTATTTGTGTAACTACATGTATATTGATGAACGTATTCATCCTGAATCTGAGCTTCTAATTCCTTAATCAGAGTATCCTGTTCAGGTGCGCTCAAGTTTAACCAAAGATCTAATTG
>NZ_JAMZMM010000420.1 GCF_024178385.1 Limnofasciculus baicalensis BBK-W-15
CTCCAATTCTACCCCCAACCTCTCCCCCGCTACCGATTCTCCATCAGTAGCAGCACCCCTATTTATCCTAGTTGATGGGCATTCTCTCGCCTTTCGTTCCTACTACGCCTTTGCCAAAAGTAAAACTGGAGGGTTACGCACCAAGACGGGGATTCCCACCAGCGTCTGTTTTGGGTTTATCAAATCTCTTTTAGAAGTTATCGCATCGGAACAACCCCAAGCAATGGCAATTGCTTTCGATACAGATACACCCACATTTCGCCACGAAGCTGATACTAATTATAAAGCAAATCGAGCCGAAACACCAGAGGATTTTATCCTAGATTTGGCAAATCTCCCAGAATTGCTAGTAGCATTAGATTTACCAGTTATCACTTCTCCCGGTTATGAAGCAGATGATGTTTTGGCCACATTAGCATATCGGGCTAGCGACGAGGGATATCGTGTCAAAATATTAACAGGCGATCGCGACTTATTTCAACTCGTTGATGACCAAAAGCAAATCAAAGTTCTCTATTTACACAAAGACTTTTTGCGGCGAGGAAATGCCACTGGAACCCTAGAATTTGGACCAGAAGAAGTTAAAGAAAAACTTGGCGTTACACCCCCACAGGTAGTTGATTACAAAGCACTATGCGGCGATAAATCAGATAATATTCCCGGAGTCAAAGGAATAGGCGAAAAAACCGCCGTACAGTTACTGAAAGAATATGGTTCCCTAGAGGAAATTTATGCTTCATTGGCTAAGATTAAAGGCGCAAATCAGAAAAAGTTAGCCGTCGGCAAACCAGATGCCGAACATTCCCAATACTTAGCCCAGTTAAAATTTGATGCCCCTGTAGAAATTGCCCTAAACGATGCCAAATTACAGGGATTTGATATCCAAATTCTGACACCTATATTACAAAAACTAGAATTCCAGTCATTTTTAGATAAAATTGACCAACTCCAGCAACAATTTGGCGGAAAAATTACTACCGATACACCAATAGAGTCATCAGAAACAGCAAACATTCCGTCAGAAGATACCGAAAATGAAGATACTTGGTTTTTCACGCCTGCGGATACTGATGTCTACCAGCAGCAACTAACACCACCAAGTCAGATTCAACCTCAAATTATTGATACTCCAGATAAACTAATTCAACTAGTAAATCAGCTAAAAACTTACACCAACCCAACCACTCCAGTTGCCTGGGATACCGAAACCACAGATTTAGAACCACGAGATGCAGAATTAGTTGGAATTGGCTGTTGTTGGGGCAGCCAACCTACAGATATCGCCTACATTCCCATCAGCCATACAAAAGGTAATAACTTAGACAAAAATACAGCTTTAGCAGGATTACGTCCAATTCTCGAAAATGCAAACTATCCCAAAGCACTACAAAATGCTAAATTTGATAGATTAGTACTGCGAACGCAAAACATTCACCTAACAGGCGTAGTCTTCGACACCATGCTAGCCAGTTACGTCATCAATCCGGATCTTACTCATAACCTCAACGATTTATGCGAACGGTATTTATCGGGAATTAAGTCTAAAAGTTACAAAGAATTAAATATTCCCAAAGGCAAAACAATCGCAGATCTCAATATTCCTACAGTAGCAGACTACTGCGGCATGGATGCTTATGCCACATTTAGCTTAGTTGCCAAACTTCAAGCAGAATTAGCACAAATTCCCATTCTCCAAAAGCTATTACTAGAAGTAGAACAACCCTTAGAACCCGTACTAGCAGAGATGGAAAATCTTGGTATTAGTATTGATAGCGCCTACCTCAAACAACTCTCAAACTTATTAGAAAAAGACTTAGCCAAAATTGAGGAATCAGCCTACCAAGTCGCAGGAGATAAATTTAATTTAGGCTCCCCCAAACAGTTAAGCGAATTGCTATTTGAAAAGCTTCAATTAGATCGGAAAAAATCCAGAAAAATCAAAACAGGTTACTCCACAGATCACGCCACCCTAGAAAAATTACAAGGAGATCATCCCATTATCGATGCACTTTTAGAACACCGCACCCTCTCCAAATTAAAATCAACTTATGTTGATGCACTCCCTCTACTAGTACGTCCAGATACTCAAAGAATCCATACTGATTTCAACCAAACCGCAACCAGCACCGGGCGATTATCCTCCTCCAATCCCAACCTACAAAATATCCCCATTCGTACCGCATTTTCCCGGCAAATTCGCAAAGCATTTCTCCCCGAAACAGGCTGGTTATTAGTATCAGCAGACTATTCCCAAATCGAACTACGGATATTAGCCCATTTAAGTCAAGAACCAGTCTTAGTAGAAACATATCAAAAAAACGAAGACATCCACACAGTAACCGCCAGATTACTATTTGAAAAATCAGAAATAACCCCAGACGAAAGAAGACTAGGCAAAACCATTAACTTTGGTGTAATTTACGGGATGGGTGCGCAAAGATTTGCCCGGGAAGCAGGAGTATCTTCAGCCGAAGGAAAAATATTTATCGATCGATTAAAACAACGGTATCCCCTAGTATTCGCCTACTTAGAACAAATGAAACGAAACGCGATCGCAAAAGGATACGTTGAAACCATTTTAGGCCGCCGCCGCTACTTTGAATTCAACAGCAACACACTCCGCAAATACAAAGATAGCAATCCCAATGATATTAAACTAGATAAAATCAAAGATCTAGATCAATACGATGCAGGCTTATTAAGAGCAGCCGCCAACGCACCAATTCAAGGTTCCAGCGCCGATATCATCAAAATTGCCATGATCAAAATACATGAATTATTGCAAAACTACCAGTCGCGACTCCTCTTACAAGTACACGACGAACTAATATTTGAAATACCCCCAGAAGAGTGGTCAGAATTACAATTAAAAATCAAACAAACAATGGAATCTGCAGTAACATTAACCGTCCCATTAGTAGTAGACATCAACGCCGGAGAAAACTGGATGGAAGCCAAATAAAACCCAAAAAATCCATCAACTCCTCTGCGTACCTCTGCGCAAACCTCTGCGCTCTCTGCGTTAAAAAAAACCTCATGTATCACCAATCAAACCAAAACATCCCTCACCCAAACTCCTTCCTCCCGCGACAAAGATGGCTTGACAGCTTGCGCATAATCAATCGCCAAATCAAACCTAGCACGTTCATATATCTCATCAATCAACCGCTGTAAATCCACCACAGCTTCAGAATCTCCCTGGCGTAAAGGTACAGGAAAAACCGGGATAGAATCTTTCAAACCAAACCGATATAAATCCGCATCTGGTCTATTATATCCTCGACTAATTAAGATCCGATATCCTTTACCACCACACTAGTATAAACTCGTTCCTCAATTGAAACTCGGTATTTGGGCACAATTTGCGGAATTATTGTATCTGCGATTGCGACAATTAAGCGATTATGAACTTGATGCCATAATTCCGGCAACTCCAAATAGGGATTCATCCCTGTGAATGGATTCTGCATGACTGGTTTCCTTACTATTTATCATGTATTCTCTACTATCTTATCTTCAAACCCAAACATTACACCAACCCCTCTACACACCTCTGCTTTTACCGCTTTGTTCTCTGCGTTAAAAACCCCTTCCCCCTCTCACTTTAACCAGAATACTCTTCCAACCAATTAACTAAATCCTCAATAGCAGAAAAATCCCACATTGCCTCTGACAAACGTTCTAAATCTTGACTATTTAACCCTTCAATTACAACAATAGCAGCAGAAGTTAGCTTACCAAAACGACGCTCAATCTGTCGCAATAGCAGCATTCTTTCCCCTTGAATTATTCCCTCTTCTCTCCCCTCTTCTCTCCCTTCCCTTTTTGCTAGAGTAATCTCACCTCGCCGATCTTCCAGAAACAGTTCCTCTTTGTGTAACTCCTCCAATTCTTCAACACTTAAACCAGCCTGATTCGCTATATTCATCGCTTTTTCTATCTGCGGTATCTCCTGCATTTTTGGCGGAATTACTTCTAAACTGGGCGCTTCTTTGAGAAAGTAAATCCACTTATCTGCTAAACTCTCCAAATCTTCCAGCTTTTTGGTAAACTTGGGCAATTCAACAAATACCATTTTTAACGTCTTCTCCTGATAAGATATGTCTTCTTCTTCCTCTTGAAAGTGAAAACGGGTAATTACTTTCTCCGTTGAGGGGAATAGCTGAAAATCTGTGATGGTTAGAGCAATTACAGGATTGAGATAAGAATATCCCTGTCCCGACTTGAGCTGATTAACGAAAGTTTTGCACAAGTTATAAATTACCCGCTTCTCGAAAGCTTCCACATTCCAAACTTGCATCTCAATAATGACGGTAGTTTCATCTGCTAACACTGCCCTCACATCTAGATAACTATCTTTTAAATCTACTATATTTGCCGGATTATAAGGGTTGATGATTTCTAAACTCTTGATTACTCGATTCCCTGAGTAGATTATGGCATTGAGGAAAGAAATCAGAATATCGTGACTCTCATCTGAGGCAAAGATTTTTTTGAAGGCAAAGTCAGTTTTGGGGCTAATGAATCTCATATTGCTCAATAGGTAATATTTTATCTTTATCATAACAACAATAGGACTGCCGCAGCCACACTATTAGTATTGTGCCTTCTGCCAGTTTTCCCCCTCCCTCAACCCCCCATGGCTGTTTCATTCTCAAATTTTACGACAGATTGAAATCTGTCGCTACACAGACAA
>NZ_JAMZMM010000421.1 GCF_024178385.1 Limnofasciculus baicalensis BBK-W-15
GTATATATTCCTCTATCTTATCTTTTTGGTATTTGTTCTTAAAAGATATTAGAGGAACGTAATCACTATAAAAATTTGATTTTTCGGAGTGAAGTTGAATGATGTCTAGTCTGTGACTCACAGATTCTCCTCCAGATAAGTTTTTTGGATGAGTAAAAAATTTGCTTTGAATATCTTAATGCCTTTCAGGTTGAGATTTGGTTCGATTTCTCCTAAAAACTCGGGATTTGTATCTAATTTGTAATAGTAGGGAATGAAAAACTGATTATCATAAATAGTATGTGTTTGCTGAATTGCTAGTTCATAGGTGAGTTGCTTAATAATATCATCCTTGTATTTATTTGCAGATTTCTGAGAAGAGCTTGGATTAGTATAAAATTCAAGTGCTACATCCTTATAATCTATTATTTTTATCTCTTTATCTTTGTTTAAAACTAAGTCTGGTCGCGGAAAACGACGTAGTGATTTACTTCTATCTCGTTTACTCAAATCACCATAATCACGATTTGAGTAAACCAGAGTTCCAGGTTGTAGATCAAACTCAATACAAAGGAGTTCATCCCATCCAAAACTTTCTGAGGTATGTTGTCTTGGGTATTTTGGGATATCAGAAATCTTTCGGTAAATCCATTGATTCCAGTACCAGGTTCTACCTGATGGTTTGTAGTTGCCAACCCGGTTTTGATCTTCGCCTTGCCTTTCATTATTTTGATACCCTTTCAGGGATATATCTGTATCAGCATAGCAGATTTCTTCACGATGATTTTTAAAGAAGTAGGTGTGGCACATATCCTCCCATAGGAGAGAAAATCCCCTCATTCCCCAATAGTTACCATCATTCTGGCTTGGATTAATTTCACCGTATAAGAATATCTCAATGGCTTCGTAAAGTCCCCAATAGTCAGTGTCCTTATAATAAGTGTTCTTATCTATGTTGTCGAGGCTTTCTTTAAGAATGTTGATAGTTTCTGCGAAAGTATCTTTGTCAAAAATAGACTGATTACTACTCAGGTAGTTGTCCTTGAATCGCTGGGCAAGAAAGCGAATATCCTGACTGCGTGCTTTAATGTTCTCCGGTATATCAGCTTGTAACTGCTGCACAATCTCATCGAGAACGTAACAATACAGGTTCACTATATCAGTGCTTTCATAGCGCATCGTCGGACGTGGTAAATCAATCGCATCAACATAAATTACATCCTTATCTAGGTAGATAGCCCGGTCTAAGTATTTGTGAATCTGAGAATAGTCAATATCCTCACTACGTCTAACTTTCTTTTGGATGGAGTTGATAGCAAGGTCATCGTAGGCTTCTAATACTTGCTCGATCATCTTGATCTTGCTGTATAATACACAGACTTCTCCTTCCTCTGTCTCTATACTAACACCCTCGGAGGAAAGGGTTGTTTGATCTTGATCTCGCTGATATTCAGATGTATTTCTGTTGAATCGGCTTGTGCCTATATTGTCATGCTCAAATTTGCGGAAGGTACGATACATTTTGAAAAATAAATCTCGTACAGAGTCGAAATCTCCCTCCGGAAAATTATCAAAGCCGTTTGGCAGACAAAACTCGAAACTATCCCCGGATATGGATTTACGGATACCAACAAAAAAGTCATTGGAACCTTTGATCAGCTTAAGGCTATTAAAGTCAAACACGGCTCATAAAAGAAGAAATACTAGTATTTTAAATTGAGAGCATCAAGGGATAATCAACCATTAAGCTTCATAATATTGTTGATAAAAATATTATGGAGTTTAGTAAAATCTCCGAATGTTACGAGATCATCTCTTTCTATTTCCAGAAGATCCACAAGTGGTTTTTTATCACGGTTGAAAACGCTGTCCCACAAGAAAAACATTAACTTATTCTGTATCTGTTCAGTAGTTACAGGCGGTTTGATAAAATAATAACCGATCTGCTTGTCCTCAATCCCACGAACGGAAGCGTGATGACTTTTAATGAAACTGTTAAGGTTTTTGATTAGCTTTCTCCAATCCTCCTTCTCCAAAGTTCCCCCTTTTCCGTATGTGGCAGGAGGAAGCTTAGTGTCATCCCAGTTAATAAATTCCCAATCCCAACGCCGCTTGAAGGCACTGTCCATAAAGTAAATGGAGTTATCAGAAGTATTCATGGTCGCAACTATGGAGAGGTTGGGAGGAATCAGAATAACCTTATTTACTAAATCAAATTTCAAAAATTCAATTTTCTTTTGTAAAGTTTCCAGTTGTTTAACACCCTCACTTGCATAAGGTGGTAATTTATACTCTATTCTTCCTTCTTCATCATAAGAAAATCTTGTTCCTATTAATTGGAGAAGTTTTGTAAATTCAATCTCAGTTATGTTGATACCATAACTTGACCAGCCATCCTCTTTTCTATCTAATAGCTGAAAAATAGTTCCAAATATTGCGGAAGAATTACCACGGTTTATTTCATCAATAACTAAAGCGACATTCTCAGGTTCTGAAATCTTAATACCTTGTTTATCATGGGATTTAGAAATATTTTTATACGCTTGTGACAATGCTCTGAGAAAATGTCCTTCATAGTAGTTATACTCTACTTTTCCTGCTCTGGTAAGCGGAACCAGTTTCCCCATGAAGTCACCATAAGTATATTCTGGATGGAAAACCGTCTTGATCACATTCTGTGAGTTGGTTATTCCCAAATCATTTGGGATAATTTGGTCATCAATGCTATGACTTTTTCCGGTTCCGGGGCTACCGAAGAGAATTTTTTGAATAGGTAGTTTCACGATTATTAAGCTAATTATGACGAAGTTCTGTGCCGTTAAGCTTTTGTAGATTACCGCCCAACAATCCGGTTTCAATCTCGATCATTTTCGTGACCTGGACATCATAGCGATTAAATTGACCATCATAGGCAGATACAACTATATCTGCCTATAATACTACAAAATCTCAATCACGAATTTCACCATACTGTAAAAGCCATGGTGGCGCACCTCAAACTAAAGCGGGAACAGGCATATTGAGATGAGGATACAAGGGAAAGCGATCGCACAATACACCAACTCGACGACGACAATCTGCTGCGACTGTCTCGTCGTCTGGATTAAGTAAGCGATCCGCGATAATATTACCAATTTCGGTAAACTCCGCTACTCCCATCCCTCGTGTTGTCATGGCAGGGGAACCCAACCGCAATCCGCTAGTGACAAAAGGAGACTCCGGATCGAAAGGCACAGTATTCTTATTAGCAGTAATATTCACACCACTGACTAATCGATCGGCAACTTTACCCGTCATCCCAATAGAGCGTAAATCCACCGACATCAAATGATTGTCAGTCCCGCCAGAAACAATTTTAAATCCTCGTTCTTGCAGTTGAGTTGCTAAAGCTTTAGCATTAGCAATGACATGGCCAGCATACTCTTTAAATGCAGGTGTCAATGCTTCACCAAATGCTACCGCTTTTGCTGCAATAATATGTTCTAAAGGACCACCTTGATTACCAGGAAATACTGCTTTATCAAATTTCTTACCCAATTCAACATCACGGGTAAGAATTAAGCCGCCTCTTGGTCCCCTCAAGGTTTTGTGAGTAGTGGTTGTTACCACATCGCAATAGGGAATAGGATCTGGATGATAACCAGTAACTACTAAACCAGCAATATGAGCAATATCGGCGAATAAATAAGCGCCAACTTCATCAGCAATACTGCGGAATTTAGCAAAATCAATAATCCGAGAATAAGCAGAATAACCGCAAATTATGAGTTTAGGACGTTCTTTAATGGCTAATTCCCGCACTTGCTCGTAATCAATCTGCTCGGTTTCTGGACTAACGCCGTAATGACGCACTTTAAACCATTTACCCGACACATTCACAGGGGAACCGTGGGTGAGATGTCCGCCATGGGACAAATCCATCCCCATAAAAGTGTCACCAGGTTCCAGCAGCGCCAGAAATACAGCAAAATTAGCTTGGGCACCAGAATGAGGCTGTACGTTAGCATGAGCAGCGCCAAAGAGTTGTTTAGCACGGTCAATTGCTAATTGCTCCACATCGTCAATATATTCACAGCCGCCATAGTAGCGTTTTCCCGGCAAACCTTCAGCGTATTTGTTCGTGAGAACTGAGCCTTGAGCCGCTAGGACAGCAGGAGAGGTAAAATTTTCACTGGCAATCAGTTCCAAGTGTTGACGCTGACGCTGGAGTTCTTTGGCGAGACAATTTGCTACGGCTGGATCGGTTTTCGCGAGAAAATCTAAGTTTGTGTCACTCACTTATCGTTATTCCCTAGTGATTGGTCATTCAGGAGAGGTTTGTTCGGTTTGGTGCTTTTGTGCGCACATCCCTAAGTCGATTCTATCGGTTGGATCGACGATTTTAACTTAAACTGCTTCTCACTAACATCTGGCTTACGTTACGGTGTATTGAATTTACCACTTTTTTCCAACTCCCTGAATTAAGATTGAGTTAGCGGTCTTATTGTTTGACCGGAGGTGTCTCATGTTAGTTATTCTGGCTGAAGAGCAAATTATTTCCCCAACGCAAGTTTGTCGAAGCTGTTTGCTGGCTGATAAGAACGGTCAACCCCGGTGGCGTTATGGTAAGTTGGGTTGTGGTCATGCAGTGCCAAAGCTTGCTGAGAATCAACCAGATCAGTATGAGTGTGAGATGGGATTCCGTATTGCCAAGGTTGACTAGTGGGGGTTAGGG
>NZ_JAMZMM010000422.1 GCF_024178385.1 Limnofasciculus baicalensis BBK-W-15
ACTCCCCACTCCCCACTCCCCACTCCCTGCTCATACTTACGGAAGCGGCGCTGAATTACTTCGGCTAGACTGGCAAAGTCATCGGAGTAACCTGTGGTAATTTTGGGGTTTTTAATTTTATAGTGGCGATAGTATTGTTTGGCGGGAATACCATCAATAAATACTACTTGTGAGGCGACAGCATTAGAGCCTTGAATGTGGGAAATATCGTATCCTTCAATTCGGTGGGGTAAGTTTGGTAGGTTGAGAATTTTGGCTAAATCTTGTAGGGATTGACTGTTACGAATGCTAAATTTCTGATTCCGTTCTAGTTCGTATCTGGCATTCTTTTCCACCATTTCAATTAGTTCTGCTTTGGTTTGTCTTTGGGGAGTAATTATGGTGATTTTACGCCCTTTTTTACTGCTTAAATAATCTGATAATATCTCATCGTCAGGTAATTCGTACTGGACTATAATTTCTGTGGGAATTTCCACAGGTTCGGCGTTTTGGTAATGTTCTTCCAATACTCGCTGTAAAATAGCTCCAGGTGTACCAGATTCAGCATCGGCGAAAAATCCCAAACGCCCTACTAAACGTCCAGCCCGAATCTGGAATAGCTGAATGGAAGCGTGTTTGTTGTCGGCGGCAAGGGCGATCGCATCTCGCGATACGGTATCATCGGGTAAGGATACTTTCTGATCGGCATTCAGGGTTTTCAGTCCATTAATTTGGTCGCGAATTTTGGCGGCTAATTCAAAGTTCATTGCCTCTGCTGCTTTTTCCATATTTGCTGTCAGAATATCAACTAATTCTCCATTCCTTCCTTGAAAGATCATAGCGATTTTCTGGATAGTCTTGCGGTAGTCTTCTGAAGTAATTAGCTTTTGACAGACACCGGGACAACGACCTATGTCATAATTGAGGCAAGGACGATCTTTAAATAGAGGTTGGGGACGCTGCCTTTGGGGGAAAATTTGTTTGACTAGATTTAGGGTATTCCTCAATAAACCAACATCGACATAAGGTCCGTAATATTTATCTTTTGCGTTAGTAAGTTGTCGTTTGCGGGTGATAAAGATGCGCGGATATTCTTCTGAGTAAGTAATACAAATGTAGGGATATTTCTTATCATCTTTGAGCAGGACATTAAAATATGGCTGGTGCTGCTTGACAAGATTGGCTTCTAATGCTAGTGCTTCGGCTTCAGTATCAGTGACGATAAATTCAATATCTGTCACCTGTTGCACCATCATAGCGATGCGAGGGCTGAGGTGTTGGGAGTCGCGGAAGTATGAACCAACTCGCGATCGCAGTTTTTTGGATTTGCCAATATAGAGGATAAGATCGTTTTTGTCTCGCATCAAGTAGACTCCCGGTTGAGGGGGAATCTCCTTGAGTCGGCTTGACAAGCGGTTTGGATCGTTAATCAGAGTTAGGATGGAAAGATAGATTGTCACGGACGTTACCTTAGATCTCTATCCTTCATGATAGAAAGAGGTAGGGAAGTGGGCGTAAATAAACCTCACATCAAGAAACTGGGTTTCTTCAGCCCAGCAAGTTTGCTGAGTTTAGGGAAGGGAAGCCTGTAGGTGTGATTTGTAATCGCTAGGTATTTTCGCTTATCATAACTGGTGGCAAACTTTCGCTGCGATAGACTAAAATTGTCTGATCGTAACAGGGGCACTACAAGTTTAGTTAAAAATTCGTAAAAAAAAGTCTTTTTTTGATCTCTTGATTGAATACTTCTGTCACTTGTATGCTCCAGTTTTTGCCAAGCTTTTTTTCTGAAGGCTTCTTGAAGCAATTTGGGTATTGTTACATAATGAAGCCAGAGTTAATGGCTCTTCATATTGTTTCGGATTCTTTGATTGCCTTCGCCTATTACTCCATCCTCATTATCCTACTTTACTTTCTCCAAAAGCAACGAGATTTACCATTTAACTGGATATTCCTATTATTTGGTCTATTCACGATCGCCTGCGGTACAACCCATATAATGGAAATATGGACAATTTTTTATCCATATTATTGGGTTTCTGGTTTCCTTAAAGCACTGACGGCCGGGATTTCTCTCTTTACGGCTATAGAATTGTGGATTTTGGGTAAATCCGGATATTGGCAGTGGATATTATCTCAAGCCAAAGTAATTGCCTGGGATAAATCCGGAAATTTATTACATTTGACGGTAACTAATATCGATGTCAGCAAAAGCAAAGAGGCTCAAATGGAAATAATGACTACTAAAATTTCCCTAGAAGACAAACTTCAGCGGATTTTGCTACAAGAGAGAATTACTCAAGAGATTAGATCTAGTTTAAAACCAGAGCAATTTTTTCAAATCGCAGTTAACCAAATCGGTGAAGCATTCAATGTGGATCGTTGTCTGGTTCACATTTATATTGAATCCCCAACACCTCATATTCCTTTAATGGCAGAATACAAACGATCAGGAATAGAAACACCTTGGGTGATGGATATTCCCGTAATTGGTAATCCCCATGTGGTGCGGCTCTTATCACAAGATTCAGCTATTGCTTGTGATGATGTGGACAAGGAACCGCTACTCAAAGGTGCTTTATCATTGTGTCATCAAGTAGGATTAAAATCAATCCTGGGAGTCCGAACTTCCTATCAAGGAAAACCGAATGGGATAATCGCTGTTCATCAGTATCATCACCCACGTCATTGGCGGGATGAAGAGATTTCTCTATTAGAAGCGGTGGCAGCACAATTGGGAATTGCTATCGCCCAAGCTAATCTTTTATCAAGGGAAAGACAACGGCGCATTGAATTAGATTGGCACAATCAGCAACTAAGTGAAGAAATTCGCATCCGTCAACATACAGAAGAAGCACTCAGGAAAAGTGAGGAACGTTGGCAATTAGTCCTTGAAGGCAATAATGATGGTATTTACGATTGGAATATTAAAACAGGAGAAGTGTTCCTATCCTCTCGGTTAAAGGAAATACTGGGCTATCAAGATTATGAACTAAGAAACCATGTTGATACATGGCACAATCTTTTACATCCCGAAGATTTTAAACAGGTGATTAAGAGTCAGGAAGCTTACCTGAATAAGCAGTCCCCAGAGTATCTAGTTGAATATCGCCTCCGCTGCAAAGATGGCAGCTATAAATGGATTTTGGCACGAGGACAGGCACAATGGGATGAAATGGGGCAACCTGTGAGGATGGTTGGTTCCCATCAAGATATTAGCACTCGCAAACAGATAGAAGCTGCATTAATCCAAAGTGAGAAAAAGTATCGGGATTTGGTTGAGGCCTCCCAGGATATGATCTGGTCAGTAGATAATGAAGGAGATTATACCTTCGTCAATGGGGCAGTTAAGCAAATTTATGGCTACAATCCCGAAGAAATGATCGGTTGTCCGTTTGCTGAATTTATCTCACCACACCAGATAAGTAAAGATCGAGATATTTTCCATAGTGTTATTCAGGGAAAGCCAATCTTTCAGCATGAAACTACACATATAGCCAGAGATGGTAAACCGATTCATCTCATGTTTAATGCAATCGCACAGCGAGATGAACGGGGCGAGATCATCGGCACAATTGGTACAGCTAGCGATATTACGGAACGGAAGCAGCGAGAAGAGGCATTGCGATTAATTGTCGAGGGTACTGCATCGGCAACTGGTTGTGACTTTATGCGTTCTTGCGTCTTTTATTTGGCTAAAGTTTTGCAAGTTCGTTATGCCTTTATTGCTGAGGTAGACAAAGAGCGTACCAAAGCTTGTTCCTTAGCATTTTGGATCGGTGAAACCTGGGGAGAGAATTTTGAATATAAACTAGAAGGAACTCCCTGCCAAGGGGCTGTACAGGGACAAGCATGTCTTTATCCTCAAAATGTGCAAGACTTATTTCCTTGCGATAGCGATTTAACCGAACTTGATGCCGAAAGTTATTTGGGAATTCCACTCCATAACTCTGACGGAAGTATATCGGGTATTTTGGTGGTAATGGATGTTAAGCCGATGATTCCCAATTCAGGGCAAGAGTCAATTCTCAAAATTTTTGCTGCCCGTGCCTCCGCCGAAATAGAGCGCCAACAAGCCGAGGCAGCTCTGCGAGAAAGTGAGGCCAGAGAACGAAAAAAGGCAGAAGAACTACAATTTACACTAAAGCAGTTAAAACACACCCAGGCTCAACTAATTCAAGCGGAAAAAATGTTGAGTTTGGGGCAGTTTGTCGCAGGTGTTGCCCACGAAATTAATAATCCAGTTAACTTTATCTACGGCAATATTACTTATGCAGATCGATACTTCCAAGATCTCCTAAGCCTGATTGAACTATACCAGCAAACTTACCCCAATTCTACACCAGCAATTCAAGATCGAACTGAGGAAATTGAATTAGATTTCTTGGTAGAAGATTGGCAAAAAATTATTCATTCAATGCAATTAGGCTCGGAACGGATTCAACAGATTGTTGTCTGTCTGCGCAACTTCTCCAGACTGGAGGAATCAGAGTTGAAATCGGTAGATATCCATCTAGGTATTGAAAATACCCTGATGATTTTACGTCACCGATTCAGATCCGTAGGAGATCGATGTGAGATTCAAGTAATTAAAGACTACAGCAAACTGCCATTAATTACTTGTTATGCAAGTCAGTTGAATCAGGTATTTCTCAACCTCCTTAATAATGCTATTGATGCAGTAGAAAAAC
>NZ_JAMZMM010000423.1 GCF_024178385.1 Limnofasciculus baicalensis BBK-W-15
GTTTTAACGGACTTAAGCTATGAGACAGAGAATTTATTCTCTGTCGGGTTTTCGGACAACTTGCAGCAGTAGCGATAACCCGGCGGTGGTTTAAACCACTGCCTAATAGCTTAAGTCAGTTAAAACTGACTGGTATCAGAATTTCAGTCCATTTTAATGGACTTGAGCTATTAGCCGTAGAATTAATTCTACGGCTGGTTTTCGGGTAAACAATCAAATCGTAAACTACATTAACCCAGTGTCAATATTTCCTCAGCCGCATCTACCACCAACCGCATATTTCTCAACCACTGCAAACCCAGCAAAGGTTCAGGAATTTCTTCCCCAACATGAACGGGAATTGTGTATTCAATTCCATCCAATAGCAATTTTCCCTCATAAATATCAAAAAACTGCTCTCCTCGTGCTGTTTGCATAGTTCGATCTAAATCTATGATATTCCAACCCAGGCTATCTAAATCTTGAATATTCATGGCTAACCAGCCCGTGGTAAACCCTGTATCTAGGAGCGCATCAACTTGCAATATATCACCATCAGCGGCAATTAAATCAATTTCAAAAAATAGCTCACCAATATCACCAAACATACCTGAAATCATATTTTACCACAGGCTCCTGTTTCATTAATCCGGAAAATGCCCAGCTTACCAGAAGGATACTTCTGACGTGATTTTTGGATGGCAAGATCTTCATCCGGATCGATGAAATAATCACCACTATTCGGCTCAATAATCATAAACCAATTATAGTGGTCAGGAATTAACTCATCTCGCACTCGTTCAAACACTGGGCGACAAAGTTGATAACGCGCCTCTCTTTCTGCCTTACGTCTGGCTAATTCTTCTGGCGCTATAGTGTATTCTGGAAATATTCTACCCCGACGGATGGGGTGTTTGATCGCTTTTTGAGTCATGGTTGTTTCTGGTTTGGGATTCATACTTGATTTTCCATATGTTAATTTTAAATCAAATCTGGACGGCTGAATGATAAATTATATTAACCCTGCTAAATCTATTATATTAAATTATTCCTGCCATTCTACCCGAAAAGGTTTGATCTCATTTTCATTGTATGCGATGAGGCGGGCAAATATATTCCCGTTCGAGCGGCTCATGGCTGTGAGATGATACTGATAATTGTTTCCGTATTGCGATCGCGCTAACTCTACCGCGTGAACCCCAGCCGCGCTACTTCGCGTGAAGTGTAGAAGGCTAGCAAGTAATATTGCGATCGCAACTCCAAGGATAAATGCCAACTTCGGAGTTGAGGTAGAATTACCGCATCTCAAACTTGCCGAGACTACAGGTGCAGCACGGAGTTGTTTGTAGAGCCAACAGCAAAGTGCGATCGCGATAATTTTAACTAAAATTGACAGAGAAAGTTCAACTGGATTGAGGCGAAATTTAGTTACCCAGAGTGCGGCTGGATACAAAAAGGGAAGTAGTATTAAGTCGGTACTGAAGTTAGAGATCCCGAAAGCTGCAATCCATGTGATGAGGGAAACCATACGGAGGCTACCCTTAAGCAGCAAGATACCCAATACCACTATAAATAAACCGTGCGAGGTGAAGGGACGACTTGGAGCTAAATTCCAGCCTGATGAATATATTTCATCCTGTGATATGTAATAGAAAAAATAGGCGATATCGAGAATTCCAACCGCGATTAGCACAACACCTACCCGTTTTAAAATAGCGTGATAATCGTACATTTGTTTTAACTGATAACGGAATTGTCGTGGTATAGCACTAAGCTGCGGCGCATCTAAATTGGTTTAATTTTCCAAATACTTGCTACAAATGCCTTTCTTACTCCCCCCTTATTAAGGGGGGGTAAATTTGTAGCACTATTTGATAAAATTGGGATAACCTTCCGGAAAGATTGGCACTAATTGATATCCCCTGGGAACCCATTGCCATAGTTCCTGTAATTCTAATTGATTCGGTTGCTGTCCGATTCCTAGTCGGGATAGAATTAACCGAATCAGCACCGAGTTAAACTGTGGGGGAAACCTGTACTGTTCCTGAGCGTGGTCAAGAAAAAAAGTTTTATGGTATTTCTGTAAACTCTTCTCTAAAGCAGAAATCTGCTCCAGCAATTCCTTCACCTCGCCTAATCGGTGATGGTGGTGGGTTAACAGTAATTCTGCTGCATTGTTGAAGTGCATTCCTTCATCTTTAACCAAATGGTGTCCAATTTTTTGAATTGCCGCACCAAAATGACGATAGTATTCCCAAAGATCCCGACGGTAAGAATAAACTGAACCAATCTCATCGAACATTAGCGTTACTAATAGTATAAATTCATCTGCTAACACCAGCTCAATTGGTTTTATTTCATGGACTCGAGCAGCAAATTGGCGATTCATTGCTGATTCAATATCCTGTGTTTGGCTACTTGGGCAATTTATCTCCTGACTCATAGCACTCCTAAATCTTGAAAACAGCGACGTGTCAACTCTATTCTAGCTGCTGGATCTTTCTCATTGCGAATATCAATATTGGTAGCAAAAAAGTAAACATTATCTCCTTTCTCCACATAACCAATATACCAGCCGATTTGCTGTTTGCGATCGTCGCCAAAACCAAACCAACCTGTCTTGGCACGGATTGTGTAGTTTGGAGTTTTCTCGACAATCATAATATCTTTGACAATAGAGAGACTGCGATCGGAAAATGGTAGTTTATTTTGGTAGAGACGACGGAGAAACTCAATTTGCTCTTCAGGTGTAATTTGGAGTTGTCCATTTAACCAAAATCGATCGATATCATCTTTATCGCCAATTTGTTCGTTCCCGTAACCTACCTGAGTTATCCATTTTTCCATCCTTTCATACCCAACTCGACGGGCTAACACTTGATAAAACCAAACAGCGGAAAGCTTGAACGCTTCTCTCATATTCAAGTCCCGATTCCATCCTGGAAACTCTCTAGTAAT
This sequence comes from Limnofasciculus baicalensis BBK-W-15, assembly GCF_024178385.1. Lineage (GTDB taxonomy): Bacteria > Cyanobacteriota > Cyanobacteriia > Cyanobacteriales > Coleofasciculaceae > Limnofasciculus > Limnofasciculus baicalensis. The sequence goes on from NZ_JAMZMM010000423.1 coordinate 2,938, forward strand.
GCCATCCCAAGTGAGAAGAGCAATTTCATCGGAAATGACTTGAGTTTCCAGTGAAATTAGGGAATTGAGAATCTTAAATGTCGATGCAACTGGAAATGCTGTTCTATTCCGTTGTGGGTTATGCTGAAAAATGCGATCGCTCTTCAAGTCATAAATCGTAATTGAACCCTCAACCCCCAAATCCTGGAAGTGTCTTCCCAAATCCATCTTCTGAACAACATTTATCGGTGGCGAAGTCTCAATTATTGATTTTGGCGTAGTTAATCCTGGTTCCATTCTGTGAGATAGGATTGAGACAATCAAGATAAACGAAACAAGAGTAATAATTGTCAAACGTACTATTCGGTTCATAGTCTTCCGTTAGCTAGTGAAATCATCAGCAGCCTTGAACTACACTGACAGAAGTTCTGATTTCTGAACTTGAAATGCGGTAACTTCTAAATCTCAAATACAAACAGGTATCTTTCCCTCCATTGCCCCAACCGATACTTTTGCAGCACAACATCTAATTGTATCGCGGTTGTTGTGTCAGAATCGGCTAACAACCTTAGCAATGAACCAAGGGATCAATATCGATATTGTCTAATACTTCTAAATTGAAGTCTCTGACATCTCCAAAGAAAACTTTTGTTGGCTCGAAATTTTCACAAAGAGAGGCATAAGCATTTTGATTAATCTCGACAAGTGCCGTGTGTTTTAAGCCTGATAATTCAAGCCCTTTTGCCAAACCACCTGCGCCAGAGAATAGTTCAAGGGAATTCATGGTTATCCCCCGATGCTTTTCAGATGACGTTCAATATTTGCAAATAGAGCATAAACCCCTGTGCCCAGAAAAATCTGAGGAGGTGGAAGGGGATGAACAGGTGTACCGTTAAAGAATCTGACTGCATCTTTGACAATTTCACTAAAGGCTTCGTTTTTGTATAAGTGCTTATTTTTATCAAAGGAGGTGGACTGCATTGTTGTAAAAGTTACTTAACTCCAAAGAGATGAACTATTTCATATTGACATAGTGAAGATCGCATAAGCAGATAACAGCTCGGTTGAGCTATTATATTCTCCATTCCTTAGTGATTCTTAATTCGCTCGACTATAGTCATCTTCTGATATTCCTGCGCAAACTGCCAAGGTTGTGAAGTACCTTAAACTGGGCAACAGAAACCTTTATCGCTAATCAAGCGTCAAACTACCTAGCAACTGCCAGCAACAAGCTACCATTATCCCAGTCAGGAGCAAATCTATACCCTCCTGCGGGATTTGGCGTAAACTATCCACATTGATATTAAACTCGTCATCGATAAAATTTATGAAATTCCCCGCTCAACTCACCACTAACTTAAAACAACGCCTGAGTTTAGGCTTAATCCTACCACTCGCCTTAGTAGGCGCGATCGCACTTCCCCCACACCAGCAAAACGCCCAAGCTCAAACTAACGATAAACGCGCCCTAATTATCCGTTCCGATATCCAAGAAGCCAATACCCAAACAGGAGTATTTACAGCCAGAGGCAGGGTGCAAATGGAATATCCCGCCCGCCAAATTCAAGCCACCGCAGCCCAAGCTCAATATTTCGATCGCGATCGCCGTATCATTCTCACAGGCAATGTCTACGTTTTGCAAGAGGGGAATAGTATACGCGGTGAGGTTGTCACCTACTTGCTTGATGAAAATCGCTTTGTCGCCGAGCCAAGTGCTAATCAGCAGGTAGAATCAATTTATC
>NZ_JAMZMM010000056.1:0-15527 GCF_024178385.1 Limnofasciculus baicalensis BBK-W-15
CAATAACCAATAACCAATAACCAATAACCAATAACCAATAACCAATAACCAATGAATTCAGTTTGGCAACAGTTTACTCTGTCTAATTTGCGCTTATATCAGTGGCGCAGTGCTAGTTATTTGTATCGGGTAGTGGGATTGCTGCAATCGTGGCGTTCGGGTAGTTTACTATTACAATGGTCTGAACCGATTGGGGCATTGTTAGTGGCTTTAGTCTTTGCTTTGGCTCCATTTACTTCCAATGCCCTGGTGGGTGTATTGTTAGTTGCTTGTGGTGCATTTTGGCTGTTGCTGACTTTATCTGATGATCTAGTATCTTCATCAGAATTATCCAGAAGGATTACACCAATTCATTTAATAGTATTATTATATTGGGGTATTTATACGGTAGCAACGGCTTTATCTCCAGTAAAAGTAGAGGCGGCTAAAGGATTAGGAAAGCTGACGCTTTATTTAGTGTTTTTTGCTCTAATGTCAATGGTTTTGCGATCGCCCCGCCTTCGTGCTTGGATTATTGGTGTTTTTCTCCATATCTCACTAATTGTTAGTGTTTACGGGATACGGCAATATCTTTTTGGGGTGGAGGAATTGGCGACTTGGACAGATCCTACTTCAGAATCTGCTAATGTGACACGAGTTTTTAGTTATTTAGGAAACCCTAATTTATTAGCTGGCTATTTACTCCCGGCGGTAGCATTAAGTTTAGCGGCTATTTTTGCTTGGCAGCGGTGGCTACCTAAAGCTTTAGCTGTAACTATGTTTTTATTGAATTCCGGATGTTTAATTCTGACTTATAGTCGCGGTGGTTGGATTGGTTTTGTCATTTGTTTACTCCTATTCTTGGTAATGTTAGTATTTTGGTATAGCCTTCAGTTACCACCTCGATGGCGTATTTGGGCTATGCCAAGTTTACTAGGTATTTGTGTAGCTGCAATGGCACTTGGGGTGATATTTGTTCCGCCTCTGCGCCATCGGGTGGCAAGTATGTTCGCAGGGAGGGAGGATAGTAGTAATAATTTCCGGATTAATGTTTGGTATGCAGTCTTGGATATGATTCGCGATCGCCCTATTATAGGTATAGGGCCGGGAAATAATGCTTTTAATAAAATTTATCCCCTTTTCCAGCGCCCTCGTTTTACTGCTTTGAGTGCTTATTCTATCTTTTTGGAAGTGGCTGTGGAAACTGGTTTGATTGGATTTTCTTGTTTCTTATGGTTATTAATTGTTACTTTTAATCTGGGGGTACAGCAATTAAAGCGTCTGCGAGATTCATTTAATCCACAGGGCTTTTGGTTGATGGCGGCAATTTCTGCGATCGCGGGGATGTTGGGTCACGGTTTGGTGGATACTGTTTGGTATCGTCCGGAAGTTAGTACTCTTTGGTGGTTGATGGTGGCACTGATTGCGAGTTATTATTTTCCTCCTCAAGTGAATATGTTAATGGGTGATGGGGAGAGGTAAAGGGTAATTTAGTCGAATCAGAAACCCGACTTCTTGGAGAAGTCGGGTTTCTTAGCCTTGGTAATTGCGATAGCATTTCCGCTTGAGATTGATGGTAAAGGCTGTCATAGTTTCTCTCTTGTTACTGAATAAATAGTTGGGTAATCTGATAACTTGCAGCAGTTGCGATAACCCGACAGTGGTTCAAACCACTGTCTCATAGCTTAAGTCAGTTAAAACTGACTGAATCATAATTTCAGTCTGACTGAATCATTCATAATGTCAGTCCATTTCAATGGACTTCAGCTATGAGCCGTAGACTTGAGTCTACGGCGGGTTAAAAGGCTTACTGACAAGGTGTGCCAGTGAGGATTTTTTAAATTTCACCAAACCCAAGATTCTCGAATTTTAACCATTGCTAAAATTGAGGATTAGCTTGGGCAGTGGAAAGAGGAAAGAGCGAATGCAAGCGCAAATTGCTTTTGGCAATAGTTTTCACCGATTACAAGCTATTATAGATATAATCCCCTAATTCTAACGTAGCCGCCATGACATTCACCCAAGAATTAGCCCCTCCCCAAGATATCTTAGAACCAGAGATCCCAGAAAATGTTATCTTTCCTTCAGGCGATTTATATAGTGATGAACCTCCCGTGGAAACTGAACTACATCTCAGACAAATCATTATCCTTCTTAACTGTTTAGAATGGCTGTGGCGCTCCAGAAATGACTTCTACGCCGCAGGAAACCTGACTATCTATTATAGTCCCCGCCAAAAGAAATCCCAAGACTTTCGCGGACCAGACTTCTTTGTAGTATTAGACACGGAAAAGAAAACTCGGAAAAGTTGGGTAGTCTGGGAAGAAGATGGGAAATATCCTAATTTCATTGTGGAAATACTATCGCCCAAAACCGCTGATGTGGATAAAGGATTTAAGAAAAAATTATACCAAAATACCTTTAGGACACCTGATTATTTTTGGTTCGATCCCTATACGTTAGAATTGGTCGGATTTTGTCTGGTGAGAGGCAAATATCAACCAATAGAAGAAAACGATAGAGGACATTTGTGGAGTCAGGAGTTAGGTTTATATCTGGGAATATATAACGGACAACTTCGATTTTTTCACCCTGATGAGCAATTAGTGCCTACATCAGAAGAGGTAGCCGAATCAGAACGTCAGGAGAAAGAATTGGCACTACAACAGTTAAAGTTAGAGCGTCAGGAAAAAGAATTAGAACGCCAGGAGAAAGAATTAGCCCTGCAACAAGCAGAAAGACTGGCAGCAAAATTGAGGGAATTAAATATAGATCCAGATACAATTTAGCTCCGGCTTTGCCTAACCCAGGCATCCCACAGCGAAACTACTCTAAAATAGAAACAATCCCCTAATTCTAACGTAGCCGCCATGACATTCACCCAAGAATTAGCCCCTCCCCAAGATATCTTAGAACCAGAGATCCCAGAAAATGTTATCTTTCCTTCAGGCGATTTATATAGTGATGAACCTCCCGTGGAAACTGAACTACATCTGCGACAAATAATCTTACTCCTCAACTGTTTAGAATGGCTATGGCGCGACAGAAATGACTTCTATGCTGCTGGAAACCTCACCATTTATTACAGCCGCAACCAAAAGAAATCAGAAGACTGTCGCGGACCAGACTTTTTTGTGGTATTAGGAACCTCAAGGAAAACTCGGAAAAGTTGGGTAATTTGGGAAGAAGAAGGGAAATATCCTAATGTCATTGTGGAAATCCTGTCACCAAAAACAGTAAAAACAGATAAAAACTTTAAGAAAAGACTCTATCAAAATACATTTAGAACACCAGATTACTTTTGGTTCGATCCCTATACGTTAGAATTTGCCGGATTTTGTCTGGTGAGTGGTGAGTATCAACCTATGGCAAAAAATGAACAAGGACAGTTGTGGAGTCAGCAGTTAGGATTATATCTGGGAATATATAACAAACAACTGCGATTTTTTACCTCAGAAGGACAGCTAGTTCCTACACCAGAAGAAGTAGCAGAATTAGAACATCAGGAGAAAAAATTAGCACTACAACAAGTAGCATCAGAACGTCAGGAGAAAAAATTAGCCCTACAACAAGTAGCATCAGAACGTCAGGAGAAAGAATTAGCCCTGCAACAAGTAGTATCAGAACGTCAGGAGAAAGAATTAGCCTTGCAAAAAAACGAAAGACTAGCAGCAAAATTGCGGGAATTAAATATCGATCCAGATCCAATTTAGGAGGTGAGAAATATGGCTAGAAGGTAGATTCGATCGGGTATTTATATCTTCTACCTCATGGATAAAATAGCTAGCGTCAAAATAGTTATCTTAACTTCCATTGGTAGTTTCATAACATGAACTAGATTATAGTTAAATCAGTCTCACCATCCATTTTGTTGCTCGCCAATACCAACCAAAGCCTCCTGCCTCCCACTCTCATCCTCAATCTGATTTGCCACTTCTATCCCTTGGGCTAAAATCTCCTCAGCTTTCTTTTTATTCCCTTCAATCTGATATTTCTGAGCAATTTGACGTAAGATTACTGTTTGATAACCAACATCCTCAATTCTCTTGACAAATTGCAGTACCAAATCGTAGTTTTCTTCCTGTATCCCGATATTACTTAGCTCTAAAAGCTTTGTCTGCCATGCCTCCTTTGGCTCAATGGTTTTGCCTGCGGTAAAGGCAGTATCTAAAATTCGATTTGATAGTTTAATGTCACCTAGTTTTCTATATTGAATGGCGATATCGATTAACATTTCCGCTTTGGCTTGGGGATTGGAGATGGCGTTTATGAGTTGTGTGGCTAGGTTATATCGCCAGGGTTCTACTACAGGATTTTGACTGGATATATAATAGATACTGGCAATATTTCTGGTGGTTTGAGCCAATAACATATCGCGCTCTTCTTTATCTATAATGCTATCTACACTTGCCAAAGCTTGAGATAAGAATTGAGAGGCTAGAGCAGAATTACCCATATCAGCATACCGCAGTGCGATCGCAAATAACATTCTGGCTCTATCTTCTTTTAGGGGAAGACTCTGGATAATCTCTACTGCTAGTGTCAGATTTTCCTTGTCTAAGCAGTTTACGACTAATTCCTCAAGTCTGAGCCTTCGCGCATCCTGGGAATCCAAACGCTGAATCATTCCCAATATTCGTCGCGCTAATTTAGTGGCTAGTTGGTTTTGGTTTGTATTAATATAGGTATTGACGATTGGGATGAGGTAAATAATTTTTTCTGATTCTGATTCTGTTGTTTCAATTAAGAATAGGGCTTTCTGGAAAACTTGTTCTGCTTTTTCTTTTTCTTCTATTTGGATCAATTCCTTGCGGATAGCCATTAAGAATGATATTTTGTCAGATTCACTTTCTATGGTTTCGATTAGAGGTAGGGTTTTCTCTAATATTTCGGTACTGGTTTTGCATTCTCCTATTTCTGTATGTTTTTGGGCTATCCCGATTAATTCCTGGATTTTGTAATAATTACCTTGAATTGTTTCTGCTTCTAAGAGAGATTTGGCTATTAATTCTTTGGCTTTATCTTTTTCTCCCAGTTTAAGATAACTTCTACTAATCTGGACTAATGCCTTACTTTTATGCCAGACTGGAATATCAAAGGCGTATTGATTTTCAAATTTTCTTACTGATTCAATGGCTAGGGAGAGAATTTGTAATCCTTTGGCTCTATCCCCTAATTCGATATAACGATTGGCGAGATTAACTAGGATACTGTCATTAGGTTCAATCCAAAATAGACTTCTTTCCGGAACAACTGATATAGATTCGATGGTTTTGGCAACGCTGAGGGCGATATCTAACATCAGGATAGCTTGTTTTTTATTACCATTGTTTTGATAGTATTCAGCAATAGTCTGTAAAGCATAAACGCGATCGTCTTTTCCATCTAAGGCGGTGGTGACTTGTAATGCTAATTTAGGTTCTCCAGCTTTGAGGGATTTATTAATAATATCATTCAATAATTCTACTTTCGGATCTGTGTATTCTGGTAGAGGTAATAATACACCGCCAGGGATGAGTCTAGCATATTTTAAAGCTTCACTATATTGTCCGAAATTTAGATAAGCTTGGGCGATTGATTGATGAGCAAAGGCAAGTTCATATTCGTTATTAGATATTGTTTTAAGTAGGGCTTTACCTTTTTCTGCTTCTCCGATGGTAAATAACTCTCCAATCCAATAGGATAAATCCGATGAATCAGTTTTCTGGCTGAGTTCAACTGCTTGTAAAATCAGATTGGCTGCTGGTTTTTTCTGCCCTACTGCTAGATAAGCTTTGGCTAAATCTCTTAATAATTGTATTTTCGTTGAGGTGTCGGTAATGGTTTGGATAAATTGGTATGCTTGGTTGTAGTGTCCCGATTCCCAAGCTGTTTGGATGCGGATTCTGGCTTCGTTATTTTGATTTTCGATATCTTCAGGGGTTGGTTGTTGGGAAATTTGAGGGGTTTTTAGGGTTGGTTGGGTTTGATGGGCTAGGGTTATTGGGGATAGGGGGATGTTGAGTAAGTAGGTTAGGAGGATGGGGAAGATGAATTTTTCCATGAAGATGGGGATGATAAGTTTATTTTTTGTATTCTGATTCTATATCTTGGGTTAAAGCTAAATCAAGTTAATTTGTATTCATCAGATGTAGGGGTGAAGCATTTGCGTCGGAAATTTATTGAGTACGTCGATGTGTTAAGATTCCTTGAGTGGGACACCAACTCTAACATAAATGGCTTCTATAACTAGCGAAATTTTCATTATTTCCCTCCTCATCTTGCTAAATGGGATCTTTGCCATGTCTGAAATGGCAATCGTTTCGGCAAAGAAGGTGCGACTGCAACAGTTTGCAGATAGAGGAAATGCTAAAGCGCGGGCTGCTTTAAGATTAGCGGAATCCCCTAATCATTTTTTGTCTACTGTTCAAGTTGGTATCACCGTGATTGGCATATTGTCAGGTGCTTTTGGCGGTGCTACCATCAGCGATAAACTTGCCATTGAGTTGAAACGTATTCCCCTTTTAGCACCCCAAGCGACGGGTATTGCTTTTTTTATTGTAGTTTTAGCGATCGCGTATTTTTCACTGGTGCTGGGAGAACTTGTACCCAAAAGACTAGCATTAAATAATCCAGAAAAAATCGCCATCAGCATCGCCTCACCGATGGGATTTTTGGCAAAATTCACAGCACCTGCTGTTAATCTTTTAAGCTACTCCACTGACTTTGTGCTACGTCTTTTGGGAATCGAACCTTCAACCGAGCCTGAAGTGACTGAGGAAGAAATCCAAATCTTAATTGAGCAAGGGACTGAGGCTGGTACTTTTGAGGAAGTTGAGCAAGATATCGTTCAGCGAGTATTCCGGTTGGGAGACAGACGGGTTAGTTCCTTGATGACACCACGCTTAGATATTATTTGGCTTGATTTAGATGACTCTTCAGAGGTGAATCGCCAAAAAATAATTAATAGTTTCCATACTCGTTTTCCTGTCTGTCAAGGGGGACTAGATAATGTTTTGGGTGTGTTACAAGTTAATGCTTTGCTCGCTCAATGTCTGGCTGGGAATCCCATCGATCTTACCTCGTCTTTGCGACAACCTGTATTTGTTCCAGAAAGTACGCGGGCGTTAAAAGTTTTGGAGTTATTCAAGCAATCAGGACCTCATCTAGCACTCGTGGTTGATGAATATGGAGTGATTCAGGGACTAGTTACGCTTAATGATATTTTGGAAGCCCTGGTTGGGGATATTCCCTCCATAGATGATACCGATGATGCCCAAGCGGTACAACGGGAAGATGGTTCTTGGTTAGTAGATGGGATGTTGTCTGTTGAAGAGTTCCAGAAACTTTTTGATATTGAAGAGTTGCCGGGACAAGAACGAGGAAATTATCATACTTTAGGTGGTTTTGTTATTACCTATTTAGGGCGAATTCCGGCTGCTGCTGACCATTTTAATTGGGAGAACTTTCGTTTTGAAGTAATGGACATGGATGGTAATCGTGTGGATAAGGTATTGGTAATGCCACTACCAAAAGAGCGATCTGAGTCTACCCAATCTTCCGAATAATTTACTCAGTTTGGGCAAGAGAATTACCTGTTATGAGCGCCAGCCCATAGTAACTGGCTAACTTAATAATTTCTTAAGATTCTTAGGAAAGAAGATGTGAGACAATTCCATAGGTGCAAATCTAAAGACTCCCCATCTGCAATTCCCTAGCCGCCTTCCTCCTACGACAGTCCTATCGAGAGGAGGGCAAATTGAGTAAACGTACTCTGGCAAATCTTTCCAAATTGTCAGATAATGCAATAAAACGGCTGCGAGTTTTACTCAAAAGCAGGATAGCAAAGGCATCTTTAAAAGATGCCTTTGAAATCCAACGTTCCTTACCCCACAGTTATGTAGCAGTGGTGTGAGGAACATTCTTGAATGTGGAATTAAAATCACTAAAATAGACATGCTAAACAGAGAAGGTAGAAACAGAGTCCAGATTGAAGGAGTATGGCCAGAAATTGATGGTGGTGATTTCGCCATAAAGCGGACAGTCGGAGAAAAAGTCCAAGTTGAAGTTGATATGTTTGCAGACGGTCATGATACCATTGCTGGTGTTATTTTGTATCGTCCAGAAACATCTACAACCTGGCTAGAAGCACCACTATCTCCGGTTTATGTCGATCGCTGGAAAGGAGTATTTACTGTAACCGAAATTGGTAGTTATGTTTATACCATTCAGGGATGGACTGACGCTTTTCAATCCTGGCGACATGGTTTAGAAAAGAAACTAAATGCGGAACAGGATATTTCCATAGACTTATTGATTGGCGCAGAAATTATCGCCAAAGCAAGTAAACGAGCATCCGGTAAAGATCTGCAATTATTGCAAAATTGGGTAAGTAAACTGAAATCCGCACCAGAAAAAGATCCAATACTTGTTGGATTTGATGCAATATCAGAAGAAGTAGCTACCCTCATGGCAAAGTATCCGGATCGAGAATTTGCCACAACCTACAAAAAGGAACTTAAAATCACCGTAGATCGAGAAAAAGCTCGTTTCAGCACTTGGTACGAACTATTTCCCCGCTCTTGTGGTGAAGCCGGAAAACATGGGACATTCAAAGATGTTGAGAACCGCCTAACTTATATTGCAGAATTAGGCTTTGATGTTCTATATTTACCTCCCATTCACCCAATTGGAACTACCTTCCGTAAAGGTAAAAATAATAGCACCGTTCCTGAGCCAGGAGATGTTGGCGTACCTTGGGGAATTGGTTCTCCCGAAGGTGGACATAAAGCCATTCATCCTGAATTAGGGACGATGACTGATTTCCACAACTTGGTAAAAAAAGCCGCTACTTATGGCATTGAAATTGCCTTAGATTTAGCTTACCAATGTACCCCAGATCATCCCTATGTAAAAGAACATCCTCAGTGGTTCCGCCATCGTCCCGATGGCACAATTCAGTACGCTGAAAACCCACCGAAAAAGTATCAAGATATCTATCCCATTGACTTTGAAACTGAAGACTGGGAAAATCTCTGGGAAGAATTAAAAAGTATCGTCATTTTCTGGATTGAACAAGGCGTAAAAATCTTCCGGGTAGACAACCCCCATACTAAAGCATTTCTCTTTTGGGAATGGATGATTGGAGAAGTGAAGCGCAGCCATCCCGAAGTTATGTTTTTAGCGGAAGCCTTTACTCGTCCGAAAGTCATGTATCGCCTGGGAAAGCTGGGCTTTACTCAAAGCTACACTTATTTTACTTGGCGTAATAATAAGTGGGAGTTAACCGAATACCTCAACGAACTTACTCAAACAGGAGTAAGAGAATTTTTCCGCCCTAATTTCTGGCCAAATACACCCGATATTTTGCACGAATTTCTCCAAAATGGAGGACGATCTGGGTTTATAATTCGCTTAGTTTTAGCAGCGACTATGACGGCGAGTTATGGCATTTATGGACCAGCATTTGAACTAGGTGAAAATCGCCCACTGAAACCAGGAAGCGAAGAATATCTAGACTCGGAAAAATATCAAATCCGGGATTGGGATTTGAATAGCGATCGCAGCATTAAAGATATTATCGCCCGCGTCAATCGCGCTCGGCGAGAGCATATCTCCTTACAAAGTAATGAGTCAATCAGATTTCATCACGTTGATAACGATCGCCTAATTTGCTATAGCAAGCAAACAGAAGACTTACGGGATGTCATACTAGTTATAGTCAATCTTGACCCCCATTGGACACAAGTTGGTTTTGTCGATTTACCACTAGAATCACTGGGAATAGATCCCTATCGGGAATATCAAGTTTATGATTTACTGAGTGATACTGAGTATACCTGGTTCGGTGGACATAACTATGTCGAATTGAATCCTCAAAGTATTCCTGCTCATGTTTTTCACATACGTCAGGATGAGTAATGGCTAATGGCTAATGGCTAATTGCTAATTGTTGTTTCCTATTTCCTACTTCCGATAAAGAGGGCGAGTCGATTATGGTTATTTGTGAGCAGGATAATCCCTCGTAGCGACTCGCCCCTACTCCCCACTCCCTACTCCCTACTCCCTACTCCATCTAACAACTAACTGAACAATGACATTACAAAACGATCCACTTTGGTTTAAAGACACAATAATTTATGAAGTACCAATTCGTGCATTTGCTGATAGCAATGGTGACGGGATTGGTGACTTTAAAGGATTAACAGAAAAGTTAGATTACTTGCAAGAATTAGGCATTACAGCTATCTGGGTTTTACCCTTTTTTCCTTCACCATTGCGAGATGACGGCTATGATGTATCCGACTATCTAACAATTAACCCGATTTACGGTAACTTGGATGATTTCAAAGCCTTGCTAGAAGCAGCGCATCAGCGCGGGATTCGAGTTATTATTGAGCTAATTGTTAACCATACTTCCGATCAACACCCTTGGTTTCAGCGAGCTAGACGCGCTGTAAAAGGCAGCAATGAACGTGATTTCTACGTTTGGAGTGATACGCCTGAAAAATATCAAGAAACACGGATTATTTTCCAAGATTTTGAGACTTCAAACTGGACATGGGACCCAGTAGCAAAATCATATTACTGGCATCGCTTTTACTCCCATCAACCAGATTTAAACTATGAAAATCCAGAAGTATGTCAGGCAATTTTTGATGTCCTGGATTTCTGGTTAGAAATGGGAGTAGACGGATTGCGAATGGATGCCGTCCCTTATCTCTACGAACAAGAGGGGACTAATTGCGAAAACTTACCCAAAACACATACTTTTTTAAAGCAATTACGAGCTAGAGTTGACGCTAAATTCCCGAATCGGTTGCTGCTAGCAGAAGCCAATCAATGGCCAGAAGATGCAGCGGCTTATTATGGGAAAGGAGATGAATGTCACATGAATTTTCATTTCCCTTTAATGCCACGATTATTCATGGCAATTCAGATGGAGGACAATTTTCCAATAATTGATATTCTCCAACAAACTCCACAAATTCCTAATAACTGTCAGTGGGCTTTATTCCTGCGAAATCATGATGAACTAACCCTAGAAATGGTGAGCGATGAAGACAGGGATTATATGTATAAAGTTTATGCAGAAGATCCCCAAGCCAGGATTAATTTAGGAATTCGCCGTCGTCTGGCTCCCCTGATGGGAAATAATCGCCGCCGGATTGAATTAATGAATGCTCTATTACTATCACTTCCCGGTACTCCTGTCCTGTACTATGGGGATGAAATTGGTATGGGTGATAATATTTATTTAGGCGATCGCAACGGTGTCCGCACCCCAATGCAATGGACAGCTGATCGCAATGCAGGCTTTTCTCGTACCAACCCACAAAAACTCTACGCTCCCCCAATTGTCGATCCAGAATACCACTATGAAGCTGTCAACGTGGAGGCGCAACGAGCTAATCCAAATTCCTTCTGGTGGTGGATGAAACGCCTAATTGCCATTCGGAAACGTTTTCAAGCTTTTGGACGTGGTACATTTGAATTCCTCCATCCAGATAATCGCAAAGTACTAGCTTTCATCCGTACCTACGCCGGAGAACATATTTTAGTCGTGGCGAATTTGTCACGATTTGTCCAAACGGTGGAATTGGATTTATCCGCTTTCCCTGGTATGATACCTGTCGAGATTTTTGGACGTACTCAATTCCCCCAAATTACTTCCTCTCCCTACTTTATTAGTCTTGGTCCTCACTCTTTCTACTGGTTTACTCTACAATTGCAACCGCAGGAGATTGAAGCAGCTAAATCCCATCGACAAACACCAACTTTGGTAGTTAGTGGTAATTGGCAAAATGTCTTTTCCCAACCAGAGACAAAAGCAACTCTGGAATCCTTGTTATTGGCTTATCTTTATCAATGTCGCTGGTTTGGTGGGAAGGCAAGGGCAATTCAATCTGCTGACATTGTGGAAGTTATTCCCATTTCTTACCAAGAAACTGAGACGAATCTAATTTTTATTCGCTTGGATTACATTGAGGGAACTCCAGAAACCTACATAATTCCCCTAGGGTGGGGTACTGGAAGTGACTTGAGTAGCGATGCCCCAGACTCTCGGAAAACTCAGCGCCGCAGCATTAATTCTGAACAAATACTCGCCTATCTCCAGATTCGCGGTAACGAGGAAATTGGGGTTTTATTTGATGCGGTGGGAGACAAAAACTTTTTGGCATTACCTTTAGATGCCATCAGGGAACAACGGAGCTATCAAGGGAAAGCTGGGACTTTGGTAGCGACAGCAACTGATGTCTTATCACCTTTAATTGAATTCGGGGTAGCTGGGTTAGCAGAAGGTATCCAAGCGGAAAATCATGCACCGAATCTAGCGATTTCTCCTACTAACTTAGATCCTCATTTACTAAGAGGAGAACAAAGTAATACATCAGTTGTCTATGGAGATCGTTTGATTTTCAAAATGTTCCGTAAAGTAGAGGAAGGTATCAACCCCGACTTGGAAATTGGACTTTTCCTAACTAAGAAAAAAGTTCTGGAACATTTTCCCCCTCTGGCTGGTGCTTTAGAGTATCGCAGTAAAGAAGGAAATAAAATTACCCTGGGAATACTCCATGGGTTTATTCCTGATACCCAAAATGCTTGGTCTTATACTCTAGATCGGTTGCGAGATTTCTTTGAAAAAGTGATGGCACTATCTGGTTCAAATCTTCGGGAAGAAAAACTATTCTCTCCGAGTCAGGTGAATTTATCAGGGGAAAAAGCTTATCCATTCGGTTACGATTTGTTAGTTTCTTATTTAGATACTGCCGAACTTCTAGCCAAGCGTACTGCCCAATTACATATTGCTTTATCCTCCGATCCAGATAATCCTGACTTTGCCCCTGAACCATTTTCTACCTTCTATCAGCGTTCGATTTATCAGTATATGCGCAACTTGTCAGGACAGGTTTTACTACTTTTGAAAAAGCAACTAGATTCCCTACCAGTAGAAACCCAACCTTTGGCAAAAAAAGTCCTCAACTATAAAGAACAGATTATGGGGCGATTTAAAGCTATCCTCGATCAAAAGATTACGGTGATGCGCACCCGCTGTCACGGGGATTACCATTTAGGGCAAGTACTTTACACTGGGAAAGACTTAATTATCATTGACTTTGAAGGAGAGCCAGCACGCCCTTTGAGTGAGAGACGAATGAAGCGCTCGCCCCTACGGGATGTTGCCGGAATGCTACAATCTTTCCACTATGCGATCGCTACTGGCTTGCTTAATGAAGTAGAAAATGGCATGATTGGTTCAGAATCTTTACCTGTGATGAAGCAATGGACAGAGTTTTGGTACGATTGGGTTAGTGACAGGTTCCTCAAAACTTATCTATCCACCGCAGCAAATTATCCTTTTATACCCAAAACCGATCAAGAATTACAGGTGCTGTTGGATGGTTATTTGTTTGAGAAATGTATCTATGAATTAGGTTATGAACTTAATAACCGTCCCCATTGGGTAAATATTCCACTCCAACGAATTTTACAGTTGTTGGGGGTTAACTAACAGAAACCGGGTTTCTGGCGTGTATTTCATAAGCTTGCAATGTGCTGTAAGTTTATTCTCTGCAACAGAAGGGCAAAAGAAAAAGGGAAAAAGTAAAAGGAATATCTTCTTTCCCCTTTTCCCCTCAAAGGAATATACCTCATCCCAAAAATTATCGCGATTGAGGCAACATTTCCGCACTTTCAGCAACTTCCCCTATCGTGCGCAAAGCCGAATCACTCTTCCCTCCGCTCTCTAACCACCCATACAATCGGTTAAGCGCATTTACATAAGCCTGAGCAGAAGCCACAATAATATCAGTATTCGCTGCATGACCAGAAAATACTCGATTATTGTGCCGCAAGCGAATAGTTACTTCCCCAATTGCATCAATTCCTGCTGTTACTGATTGGACAGAAAATTCAATCAATTCATTGGGCACATTTACCACCCGGTTAATTGCTTTATATACCGCATCTACCGGACCAGTACCAATGGCAGCATCGGTTAATTCCTCACCTTCAGGAGTGCGGAGAGTTACTGTTGCCGTAGGAGTCGCATTACTACCACAAGATACTTGAACTAATTCCACCCGGAATAATTCTGGTGCTTGCTGAATCTCGTCGTTAACGAGTGCTTCCAAATCCCAATCAGTAATTTCTTTTTTCTTATCCGCTACTTCTTTAAAGCGGACAAATGCTTTATTTAAGTCAGTTTCTGATAGCTCAAATCCCAACTCTTTCAAGCGAGTGCGGAAAGCATTACGTCCAGAATGTTTGCCCAATACAATCTGATTATCGGTTAAACCAATCGATTGAGCATCCATTATTTCATACGTTAGCTTATTCTTCAGAACACCATCCTGATGAATACCAGACTCGTGAGCAAAAGCATTTGCCCCCACAATCGCCTTATTCGGTTGCACCAACATCCCGGTAAGATTAGACACTAATCGCGATGTCTTATAAATCTGACGAGTGTCAATATTAGTTAGGGGTACTTCCGATTCAGGAGAACGTCCCAAATAGGGATTAAAATAGCGACGACGGACATGTAATGCCATCACCAATTCTTCTAGGGAAGCATTCCCCGCCCTTTCGCCAATCCCATTAATGGTGCATTCCAATTGTCGCGCCCCATTTTTCACAGCTTCCAGGAAATTAGCCACCGCCAAACCCAAATCATTGTGACCGTGAACTGAGATAATAGCCTGGTCAATATTAGGGACATTTTCTTTAATTCCCCGAATCAATTCCCCAAACTCGCTCGGTGTGGTATAACCCACAGTATCGGGAATATTGACAGTTGTAGCACCTGCTGCGATCGCTCTTTCCAATACTTGGTACAGATACTCTGGATCTGAGCGCACTGCGTCCATAGGTGAGAATTCTACATCATCCATAAAGGATTTAGCATAGGCTACCATTTCCTCTGCGATCGCAAGCACCTCTGCTCTTGTTTTTTTGAGCTGGTACTCCAAGTGGATATCTGATGTCGAGATAAATGTGTGAATTCTTGCCTTAGCCGCTGGTTTTATAGCTTCTGCGGCGGCTTTAATATCAGCTTTAATCGCCCTTGCCAAGCTACAGATAACAGGACCATTTTCCGTCCCCACCTCAGCGGCAATCTTTTGTACCGCTTCAAAGTCTCCAGGGCTAGCAAAAGCAAAACCTGCCTCTATCACGTCTACGCCCAAACGTGCTAGTTGTCTAGCAATCAGGAGCTTTTCGTCTACATTTAGGGTTGCCCCAGGGCATTGTTCCCCATCCCGGAGTGTCGTATCGAAAATAATAATACGATCTGTTTCAGGTTGTTTGTTCATAGTTCATGTTCCTCTACCAGTACATTTTTCTCTCAATCTATCAAATATTTTCTTATTGCATAATTTTTTCTTGCCTCTTGCCTCTTGCCTATCTATAAAAGAGGTTAAAGGTTAGAGGTTAGAGGTTAGAGGTTAGAGGTTAGAGGTTAGAGGCTAGAGAGTTTTATTGTTCGTTGTCAGGGTTATGCGTGGGTATTTTTTCACCTCCTACCTCTCACCTCCTACCTCTCACCTCCTACCTCTCACCTCCTACCT
>NZ_JAMZMM010000056.1:15627-22231 GCF_024178385.1 Limnofasciculus baicalensis BBK-W-15
TCACCTCCTACCTCTCACCTCCTACCTCTCACCTCCTACCTCTCACCTCCTACCTTTTTCTCTAACCATCAATTTTTTCAATATGATCCCGTATCTCATTCAAATCGATATAACGATCCGTTGCATTGCGCAACTCTCTGGCAATCATCCCTTCCGTTGAAACCACTGTAATATGGGTACTTTTGGAACGGAGTAATTCGATAGCTCTTTCAAAATCACCGTCTCCACTAAATAGAATAACGCGATCGTATTGATCTACAGTGTTAAACATATCCACAACTATTTCAATATCCAGATTAGCTTTTTGAGAATAGCGGCCGGAGCTATCGTCGTAATATTCTTTAAGAATTTTTGTTCGTACTGTATAACCAAGACTAATTAGAGCATCTCGAAATCCTCGCTGATCTTGAGGATCTTTCAATCCAGTATACCAGAAGGCATTGATCAGGGTTATCTCCTCTCTTTTGAAATACTCTAATACCCGCTTCGGGTCGAAAAACCAGCCGTTTTTCTGTTGAGCATAGAACATATTGTTCCCGTCAACAAAAATAGAAATACGATTCATGACACAAGGCATATAAACTAAGACCTAATAGTTTCAAAGAATTTAAGGTAACTTCTTATTTTAGCAATTTTTATCTATGATTCGGTTGATGGTTAACTTTTAACAATAATATACCTCTTGCCAAAGTGGATATTTGACTGTCTGGGGGCTAACGTTATAACAGAGACAATAATGTCGCACACTTACTCGATCAAGTGTACATTTTAATCGAGGACTTATGCAAAATCTGTCACTGAAATCTCTATATAGTAGGGTGCGTTACTTAACGCACCCTACAAATAGCCTAGCGCCGTAAGTCTTATAATTATGTTCTGGGTTGACTACGGGCTAATCCTTGGCTGTGCAAGGTACAGAAAAGTTTTCCAAAGGGAAGAGGGGACATTAAATATACAAGTTAAATGAGCGTAAGTCTTATTATAGATAAGAACACCAGTCACTCCAACTTCCCGGATAAAGCTTCCCCCCTGTAATCCCAGCTATTTCCAGAGATAGGAGATTGACGCAGGCAGTGACACCAGATCCACAATAAACGATCAGCTCTTGACTCTGCTGAATATCTTGCCAACGTTGTTGTTGAACTCCAAGGGAATGGACATAACCTCCTTCATCTGTCACCAATCCCCAAGGATAATTTACAGCACCGGGAATATGTCCAGCAATGGGGTTAATGGGTTCCCGTTCCCCCAAATAGCGATCGCGCTCCCGGGAATCAATCAATACCACTCCTGCCAAGTCTTTCCTGACTTTTACCTCATTAATATCAACCACCCAATCCTGGCGAATTTGGGGTACAAATTGACCTAATTTAGGGATTGGTACAGTATCCGTCACCGCATAACCTTGAGCCAGCCATCCACCCCAACCCCCATCAAGCAACGAAACGCGATCGTGTCCTAGATAGCGTAGCAGCCACCAGAGACGGGCGGCAAAGCCAAAGCGGGAGTCATCGTAAGCAACAACCAAGGTTTCTTGGAAATTTACCCCCATACCAGCGAGTTTCTTCCCTAACTCATCGGGATCGGGTAAGGGATGACGGCCACCATGACGCGCAACTGGTGCAGAAAGATCTTTGTTTAAATCTAGATAATATGCTCCAGGAATGTGACTTTTTTGATATTGCTGATATCCTAGTTCTGGATCGTTGAGCGCAAAGCGACAATCCACAACTACCACTTCTGGTTGATTTCGCTGTTCCTCCAGGTAAGGAGCGGAAATAATAAAGGGGGTATGGGTCATCAAGATCTTAAAAAGGATTGATAATTATTGAGAAATATAAACCATTTTCTTGCCAAGTTCGTTCAGTAGAATCCACAGAAATTAAGGGAATCCCCCAATCCAAGCGAGCGGTAAAGCGATCGCCTTGTTGCCATTGTAACCCTAATCCTACAGAAGCTAGGCTTCTCGGATCGGGATCTGCGCTATCACCACTATTCCAGGTTGTGCCCAAATCCACAAAGGGAGTTACCTGCAAAACCCCATCCCACTCAGGAATTCGTAAAATTGGCAATCGCAATTCTGCTGAAGCAAAAGCACCATTATCGGTAAGTCTAACATCCTGACGGTAACCCCGAACGCTACCTTGACCCCCTAAGCCAAACTGTTCAGTCGGCAAGAGATCTTGGTCAGCGAGTTGGATATCTCCCCGAATTAATAATAAGGTTTCTGGTGCTAATAATCTCACCCATTGAGTTTGTCCGCGCCAGGAGAAAAAGCGACTGTCGGGAATATCGTCGCCTACAGTGGCATTAAATGCACCAAGACCAATATTAAACTGAGAGCGGACAGCAAAGACTTCTTTAGCCCCTCGTCTAGTCCATTCTTGAAAAAAGCGCAAAGCTGAGAGACGGGTACGCCCCTCATCATCAGCCCCCGACGCAGGAAAACCGACTGCTTCTCCAATCAAATCTTCCAAGAAAACCGTTTGGCTGACTCGTCTCGAGCCTGTTAAACCCAGAACAAATTCTTGGGTGGGTGTCTGAAATATGGGTTGGCGCAGTGTAATGTCTAAATTACTAGATGAGGATTGAATATCAAGAAAGTTAAAGGGTGGCTCGATAACTTTACTAGATGTATCGCTGTAGCTGATACTTAAAGTGCCATTACGAGGGTTGATTGGCAAGGTATATGTCCCATCAATTTCGTTACTCCCGTCAGTGTTAGTCCAGCTAACAGTTAAACCATCACCTAATCCGAGTAAGTTTGCTTGGGTTAAGGAAGCGCCCCGGCGGAAGCTACCGACACTAGGGGAACGCCCATTGTTAGCCAAGAGTTGGTAACTCCAAGAGTCTGCTTCTTTTACCTCTACAATGAGTAAGCTTGTACCAGGACCTGAACCTGTCGAGAGTTCGGCAGATATGTTTTCGATGAGTGGGTTTAGTTGTAAAAGGCGCAATCCTTCCAGGAGTTTGGGTACGTTGAGGGGTTTTTTGGTGGCTAAACCAAGGCGAGAACTAATATAGTTTGAACTCAGGCGACGAATGCCATTTACCTGAATATCTTCTAATTCTCCTTCGACAATTTCAATTTTTATAGTACCTTCTGTCAGGGATTGAGGGGGAATAAATGCACCGGAGGTGACATAACCTTTGTCTACATACAATTTGGTAATAGCGGTTCTAGCATTTAATAGTTCGGCGAAGGTAATGGTTTTATTAGTAAAGGGTTTCGTTACTTCAGCTAACTCTTCATTACTAAAAGCTGTATTACCAATAAACTCAAACTTTTGAACGGTAATTGTATTTTGATTACCACCATTGGGAACTTCAGGGGTTGTTGGCGTGGGAATTGGTTGTAGAAGCTCTTGGGGTGGTGGAAGTTGCTGAGGTAAAGATGGTGCTGTAGTAGGTGGTGGGGCGGGAGGAACAATATCTTGTGGCGGTGGCAAGGATGGTATTGGATTGCCACCAGGGTTCAATCCAGGAATTTGAGCCAGGGGAAACTCTGAGATGGCAACAGAGGCATCGGTGACGCTGGCAGGGGGTGATGGAGTGAATTCTCTACTCTCCTTGTCGCCATATCTCTCACTATCTCTGTCTTTTTCTGCTCTTTCCTTGTCGCTGAGTCTGTCACTCTCCCTGTCTGCCCATCCTATCTCACCCTCCACCTCTATCTTCTCCTGCTCTTGTACCTCAGAGCCGATAGTGCCAAGATGGGGAACTGCGGGGGTTTGAGCTTTGACAGATGGGGTTAGCAACAGGGTTGCCAACAAAGCTGCCAGTGGGGTGAATCGAAGTGGGATCGTCTTACCTATCTCAGTCATACTACTACTCATCTATCAGTTTTAGTGATGTTTGTGGCAATAGCCAAATTCGGACTAACACCACAAACAGCAGATGAACCATATTTACACTCTATGGGATTCCTGAATTGACAATCTCCCGTCTCGCCTACGCCCGGTTTTCACTATCTTTCTGATAATTCCATGAATGTAAATGGGAATATAATGAAACAACCTGTGCCTGCTGGGGGAATTCAATCAAAAGACACAACCCCTAATTGACTAATTTTAGATTTTAGATTAGCTAAATTAGATTTTTATTTTTTTTTTACACAACTCTAAAATATAACTGTTTCCAGATCGAGCCTATTAATGTAAAATATACTATCCAAAAGCTAAAACCCTGCACTCCTTAAGAAACCACACGTAAGATCATACCCTCCCGTGCCAGTAAGCCATTGGGAAACACTGACTGGACTTTTACTTCTAGTTGTCCTAGAAAATCATCATCATGAGCTGGATTGTAGTGAGACATGACAAGTTGTTTCACCCCAGCAGCTTTAGCTGTCGCTATACCAGTCTGCCAGACTTCATCTTGCCAGTTTAGGGGCGAAGAATTAATAATTTCATCTGCTCTGAGGGTATAGGGAGCATCTAGAATGAGCAAATCAGCATGATGCGCTAGGTGTAGTAGATTTCGATCTAGTCGATCCTGATAGTGTGAGCGAGCGATCGCGTAAACTACAGAATGTCCCTGCCAAGTTACCCGATAGCCCATTGAGCCTTGCTCGGCGTTGAGCAAAACGGCTTCAATGATGGTGTCACCTATTTTTAGGTTATTGCCAGAAGTCAATTCGTAGAATTTCAGCTCTGACTGCATCACCTGTATGGGCACGGGGAAGTTGGGAGCCTGCATCTGGAGACTAAGGCGCTCTTCCATTGATGCACCATTGGCTGCGGCACCCCCATAAATATGAAAGCAGTTCCCGGGAACAAAGGCGGGTATAAAAAAAGGAAACCCCTGAATGCTCTCCCAATGACAATGGGTAAAGAATATATGTGCTTCGACTGGCATTTGCTTGAGCAAATTATTGCCTAGCACTCGCAAACCACTGCCACCATCGAAAATTAGGCGTTTGTTCCCGACACGCATTTCCACGCAAGAGGTATTACCGCCATAGCGTATTGTTTCTTTGCCTGGAGCGGAAATTTGACCTCGAACGCCCCAAAATTGGACAACAAAATTAACGATAGGGCCAGTTACCATGTTGACTGTAACATTAGATGGGCAATTGCTTGGCTTAACTGGATCGAAATCTGGCATCGTTCATCTTTGGTCCCTCCTGGAGACTCTCGCTATACCTGTACCCAGGTTAGCGATGAGAGGAAAGGAGGAGCAAGGTTTATGCAAGATAAGATCAATCCCAAATTGAAACACTCAAAGTGCAGGTTTTTTGATTGGAAACCTACAAAACCTCGGATTGATCCGATAAAGTTAGCTTAGACAAAGTTAGCGGTCGGTACTTTCTCTTAAGCACTGCCTCCCAAATGACTGTTTAACCGTCTAGTTTTAGAGCGAAAGACTAGCTACGCATCTGTAGGTAAGAACTTAAACACTTGCCACGCTTCGTAGGCATTTCTGCCTGAGTCTGGTCAACTAGGGCTATCTTACAGAGCAAGCGAAGAGAGTCGGTACTCCGATTTAACGGTGGGTTGTTGACTCAATTTAGTTGTCCTTAGCAACTCTTCACACCAATGAATTTCCAAGCTCATGATACTCAGATACGGATCTAACGGTTACGAAGCTACTGGGGATTTTCTCTCACAAGGGCTGTATTCGCGTCACGTATCTAAGATCGATCGCGTAGGGCATCAAGTATAAAAACAAACATTGATTTTGCACTTTCCCCTAGATCTAATTTTCTAGCACCCGTTTCCCAATCGGGAAGTTTTTGTCAAGTCAGCTTATTTTAGCCTTCTTGAAGCCATTTACTCATTAGTGCCATCACAAAGGACAGGAGTTATCTGAGAATAGCTAATATCAAGTCCGGTAGCATCTTTTTTGTGTGAGTAGTGAATGGTGTGGGTTTTGGGGTGTGAGATATCAGGAAAATTCAGCAGATAGAATTCTAACTTCTAACTTTTCGATCGGATCGCTAATCCCCTTAACCTGTCACCTCTAAACTCTAACCCTTAACCTGTCACCTCGCTCCTGACGCAACCGTTGCTATCGGACATGATATAACTATTTGCTTACTTACGACCTGCTGCGATGCACTTCTCCACTAGGGGCATGACACGATCTACATCTTGCCAGCCTAGAATTTCGGTAACCTTCTTCTCAAGATTTTTATAAGTCCTGAAGAATTCGGCAATTTCATCTAACCGATGGGGAGCAATATCCTGGAGGGATTTTACCTGAGCATAGCGCGGATCTTTGTCGGGAACGCAAAGAATTTTTTCGTCGCGATCCCCGCCATCAACCATTTCTAACATGCCAATTGGTCGTGCAGCAATGACGCACCCTGGAAAAGTCGGTTCATCCATCAATACCATACCATCAAGCGGATCGCCATCATCTGCGAGGGTATTGGGGATGAAGCCATAGTCATAAGGATACTGGACAGATGCGTAAAGTACCCGATCCAGGGCAAAAGCTTCAAGATCTTTGTCAAATTCGTACTTATTTTTGCTTCCGGCGGGAATTTCAATTAAAACATTGATCAGTCCCGGTTTGGGTTGAGCTGGAATCCGTGATAAATCCATGGGTGAAGTTTTTGAGCGACACAACAAATTAAAATAATCTTGTCACTCATTTTTGC
>NZ_JAMZMM010000424.1 GCF_024178385.1 Limnofasciculus baicalensis BBK-W-15
TGGTTTGGAAGCCTACACCATACCTGTACCCAGGTTGGTGTAGGAGATGTCACTAGTATCTCAGCAATCCACTCAAACTGTTGAAAGAGGTTCGGGATTAGGGGTTAGAGGTTCGGGGTTAGGGGCTGGAGGAAGAAAAGATAGTTTTCTCAAAAATACCTGATGGGTTTTTTGGTGGAAAAATCTGATGACAAGTTACTCTTCCTGATTATCCACCATGACTAGTCCGTTCTCCAACTGAACTGAGTCCAGAGGCAAACTCCTCACCATAAGCTTCTTCTCCATGTTCGTTGATATCCAAACCTTGGAATTCTTCTTCTGGCTTGACTCGCAGCCCTATGGTAGCATCAATGGCTTTGAGGATGATAAATGTACCCACGCCTGCTAAAACATAAGCAATGACAATTGCTATAATTTGTTTGACAAATTGACCAGGATCGTTACCGTCAAATAATTTACCTGTTGTGCCAAATAGCAAACCATTTGCCCCTGCGGAGTTAACTAATTTAGTGGTAAAAACACCTGCCAAAACTGCACCAATTGTACCACCTACGCCGTGGACGGGGAAAGTATCGAGAGAATCATCAATTCCCAGCTTAACTTTGAGGCTAATGGCAAAGAAGCAGCAAAATGCCACAATCGAGCCAATAAATATAGCAGATAGGGGAGTGATGAAGCCAGCGGCAGGAGTTACTCCAACTAAACCCGCAACAGCGCCTGTAGCAATACCCACTGCTGTAGGTTTACCTCGCAAAACCCATTCCAAAATAGTCCAGGTTAAAGCAGCAGCAGCGGCTGCACTATTGGTAGCAACAAAAGCAACTACGGCTACAGAATTTGCTCCCAAAGCACTACCAGCATTGAAGCCAAACCAGCCAAACCACAGTAAACCTGCACCAAGCATAATAAAAGGAACATTATGGGGTGCAGCAGGTTGATCTGGATAGGTTTTACGCGGTCCAATGACTATAGCAGCAACTAATGCGGAAATTGCCGAACTAATGTGAACGACGGTTCCCCCGGCAAAATCTAATGCCCCAAGTCCACCGTATAAGCCCAACATACCGCCTTTTGCCCAAACCATGTGGGCTAGGGGTGTGTAAATGAAAGTTGACCAGAGGAGGACAAATAACACATAGGCGCGGAAACTTACTCTCTCCACAATTGCCCCAGAAATTAGGGCTGGGGTAATAATGGCAAACATGGCTTGGTAAATCATGTATACCTGGTGAGGAATCGTGGGTGCATAGGAAACAATCTCTTCTGGTTTTGAACCCTTGAGATAATCGGTTGTTTCCATCCCTACACCATTGAGAAATGACCATTCCAAGCCGCCAATAAAGGAGTTACCAGGGGCAAAGGAAAGGCTATAGCCCCAGAGTATCCAGCTAGTCCCCACAATCGCCATGAGGACAAAGCTCATCATCAGAGTATTGAGGACATTCCGCGATCGCACGAATCCACCATAGAAAAAGGCTAATCCCGGTGTCATCAACAATACCATTGCTGAACAAATCAGCATATAGCCAGTATCGGCTGCGGTGACAGCATTTGCGATCGCAGTTTCCACTGCATTAGCTTCCGCCCAGGCATTACCCGTGAGTGGCACTACCAGTAGCCAGAGCGTAACTATGCTAATAATCAGAATGTTCTTTAACACTTGTCTCTTCCTTCGGCATCTGTAGAAATGGGGGAAATGTATCTGCATTCCACCAATTCCACCATTTGCCTTCTGTATCACACACTACATAAAAATGACTTCTCTGGAAATTCTTATACTTTTTTTTGACAATTTTGGTTCTGTTATCACCAATACAGATTGTATAGACGTTATATGTAAGATTTATACATTGGTTTCCATATTTTATTTTTTGTACACATAAAAAAGACACGGTATGCTCGTGCCCCCTGTATTTATTACAGGAATTTTCAGGTATTTGAGGTAGATAGAAACCCGGTTTCTCAAAGAAACCGGGTTTCTGCTGTGTACTCGATAAACCTGCAATCTGCTGTAATTGTCGTTACTCCTTGATACTCTTACTCTTCGGCATACCGCTAAAGAAACTACTGCTACCACCATGTCCAGTTTCTTTCAGAAAACCATTGTAGGCTTCCATGCCATGCTCCCCAATATCTAATCCTTCGATTTCTTCTTCGGCAGTAACTCGAATACCGAGGGTATATTTGAGGGCTAACCAAAAGATGCTGCTGATAGTAACAGTAAATCCAGCTATTGCCACAATCCCAATTAGTTGGGTAATTAGCTGATTTAAGCCACCGTTAAAAAACAGTCCTGCTGCTGGTCCGGCTGTATATAATGGGGTTGTGCCATGCAAGGGGACATTTGGTCCGATGCTAAATAAACCAACACACAAGGTTCCCCAAACACCGCAAACGAGGTGAACTGATGTTGCACCGACAGGATCGTCAATTTTGATTTTATCAAATAAAGTAACAGCAAAAACCACCATTACTCCAGCCACAATACCAATAATTGCAGATGAAGGAACGTTGATCCAGGCACAGGAAGCGGTAACACCCACTAATCCAGCGAGGATGCCATTGATTACCATTGATAAGTCAGGCTTGCCCAGATATAACCAAGCCACAATTGTCGAAGCGACACCACCAAATGCCCCGGCTGTGTTAGTAGTAATGGCAATATGCGCGATCGCATTTGGATCTGCTGCCATAGTGGAGCCGGGGTTAAATCCAAACCATCCAAACCACAGAATTAAACAGCCTAAAGTAGCAATACTCATATTGTGACCGGGCAAGGCAATCGCTTCATTCTCTTGATATTTACCCAAACGGGGACCGAGAAATGCTGCTCCCATTAAAGCTGCCCAACCACCAACAGAGTGAACTACAGCCGAGCCAGCAAAGTCATAGAAACCTTTTCCTGCTAACCAACCACCACCCCATATCCAATGTCCGGTAATTGGATAGGCAATACCTACGAGCAAGATGCTGAAAATTAAGAAGTCAAGAAACTTAATTCGTTCCGCTACTGCACCTGAAACAATTGTGGCAGCAGTCCCGGCAAATACAAGTTGGAAGAAGAACTTTGCCATTAAAGGTACTCCTGTCCAATTGAGGGATTTAAAAATTCCCTCATAGGCATCTCCCATGGCAGGGCTATTATCAGCACCACTCAAAAAGAATCCACCACTTGTACCAATAAAACCGCCCCCATTACTGAACATTAAGCCAAATCCAATCGACCAGAATGCGATGGTGGAAAGGGCAAATACGATCAGGTTTTTCGTCAAAACGTTGACTGCATTCTTTTGACGGCAAAATCCTGTTTCTAACATGCCAAATCCAGCATTCATAAAGAATACTAGCATTCCTGCTACCATTACCCATACAGTATCTAGAGCAACTTTGAGACTAGCTAATTGCTCTTCTGTACTGGGGGGTGCATCTTGAGCTATTGCTGCATAGTTCCAAAACAACAAGATAATTATCCCCAAGGGAATACATGCTTGCCAAGTAGTAGATAGTTTACCAATTGTACTCGCTAACCGATGAAAAGATAAGGTTAATCTCGAATATTTCACTTTTCGATTGAGCGGAGTTTGCCTGCGTCTTTTAGTCGATTTTTCCTGTTTGAATGGGTTGAGAAAGTTTAGCTGATTCATCATTCGTCAATTATCCTCACTATCGGAAACACATCTCAAGCTTTAGTTAAGGAGGTGGTCATTTGCGGGATTTACTCCCTTAATATAAAAACAGAAGTAGATGCCTTTACTCGATCTAGGCTGAAACTTAGAAACATTCTATTTATTAATTGTTTGGATCTAGCTCGCTGTATCAGAAGATACAGTCCATTGCTGGAGATTATGGTTTAAGCTTCAGGTATTCCTCATATCCCAACTTATTCAGTAATTCTTGCTTATCCATCACCGATTGCGCTAAATTCTGGCGATACTCCTGGACTTGCTGTAATAATTCTGGTTGGTGAGATGCCAAAATCTGTATAGCTAATAGTCCCGCATTTTTAGCATTACCAATTGCCACTGTAGCAACGGGAATCCCGCCTGGCATTTGCACAATAGAATAAAGAGAATCAACGCCTTGTAAGTTACGAGTAGCGACTGGTACGCCAATCACGGGTAAGGGTGTGAGTGACGCTACCATACCAGGTAAATGAGCAGCGCCTCCTGCACCTGCGATAATTACTTTGAGTCCGCGATGGTGTGCTTGTTGGGCATATTCTACCATCCTTTGTGGGGTACGGTGGGCGGAAACTATGGCGACTTCACAGGATATACCGAATTCTTCGCAAATTGCGATCGCGTCTTTCATGGTGGGTAAGTCTGAGTCGCTACCCATAATTATGCCAATTAGGGGATTGTTGTTAGTCATTGGTTGTTGGTTTTTGGTTGTTGGTTTTTGGTTGTTGGTTGTTGGTCAAACAACTCATAACTGTAACAGGCAAGATGCCTGTTCTACAATGAATAACAAACTATAAATTACAAATTACACATGACTATTATTAATGCGCGGATACTTGGTTATCAAGGGTTGCAAAAAATTGAGATTGATGGCCGTGGTAAGATTATTGCGATCGCGCCGATGGTAGGGAATAACAGAGAAAGCCTCAAGGAGAAAGGAAAAAGCGCCAAATACCACTCCCTCTCCTCC
>NZ_JAMZMM010000425.1 GCF_024178385.1 Limnofasciculus baicalensis BBK-W-15
ATTAATTACCAATGAGCATATTTAAAGTAGAAGTCGTCAAAATTAACAGCATTATTAATCACCCTAATGCTGACAGATTGGAAATCGCTACCTTGGCAGGAATGGCTTATCAAGTTATCGTCGCTAAGGGTAGTTTTCAACCGGGAAATTTGGCATTTTATTTTCCGATTGATAGTGTTATTCCTGAAGATTATCTGGATAAATTTGGGATTCGTCCTCACTATTCCAAGAAATTGCGGGCTGCCAGACTGCGGGGTATTTTCTCTGAGGGATTACTTATTCCTGTGGGGGATAATTTTACTGGAAATGTGGGTGATGATTACACCGAACATTTTGGGGTAACTAAGTATGAATATCCCATACCCATAGGGATGAATGGGGATATGGAGAGCCATATTGGACAGTATAAGTTTCCTAGTCCAGAAAACCTGAAGCGATATAAAGATATTTTGCAAGAAGGGGAGGAAGTAGTAGTAACTGAGAAGTTACATGGGACTTGCTGGACTGTTGTGGTGGATGGGGATGGTACAATCCATTTGGGCAGTCACAATTATTTCTGGAAGAATACTGAGAAGAATAAGGATTTGGTTTATGTTCGGGCATATAATCAGAATCCAGTTTTGCATAATTTGCCAGCTAATACGCAAATATTTGGCGAGATATATGGCGTACAGGATATTAAGTATGGACTGAAGAATGGTAAGATAGGAATTGCTATTTTTGCGGTCAAGAGTAATGGTAGATTTCTGGATTATGGTGAATTTGTCAGCTTTTGTGAAGAGTTCAATTTACCGATAGTGCCCGTACTGTATCAAGGAGCTTATAGCTGGGAGGCTGTGGCTCAATTTAACAATGCCAATAGCGTACTCAGTCCTGAGTGTATAATGGAAGGTGTGGTAGTACAACCTTTAGTTGAACGGACTACTCCAGAAATTGGTAGAGTAGTGATGAAATTGATTAGCGATCGCTATTTACTCCGCAAAGATGGCACTGAGCTACATTGATGGAGATAAACTCAGGGCGATGAATCGCCCACTACAAACCGGGTAAAAAGGTAAGTAAAAGTTCGTAGTAGGCGATTTATCGCCTATGACAAGCCCAGATAGTTGGATGGGCGATGAATCGCCCACTACAAACCCAGCTAGTCGGGAGGAGAATGTTGAGGGTTTTATTTCAACTAAGACTAAGACTGGCAATAGAGTGGTAATCGCAATTACCAGGTTAAATTGTTTCACATATTTCATCATTTTCATTAATTTGCTGTTAGAGTAGTTTGCGGAATTCTTCAACAGTTAATCCAGCATCTTGAATAATCCCGCCCATGGTGAAAGCTTTAATCGGATTATTTCGGGGAATCGTTACTTGGCGAACTCCATCACTCATGACAATATGCTTGCTTTGTCGAACAATTCTGAATCCTACCTTTTCCAAAACCCGTACTGCTTGAAGATGGTTAATACCAGCCAGTTTAGGCATAGCTACTTTACTATACCTCCAGCACTTCAATTTCACGAGTTTCTACACCTTGCAACCTATCCTCTAGTGCTGCCAGGTATTCTTGAATAGCATCTTGGATGTTAACTAATGCTTCTGCTTCTGTATCCCCTTCGGACCAACAACCGGGAAGGGCTGGTACAGAAACGCTAATTCCTTCTTCCGATCGGTAAATAGCAATTTTGTACTTCATACTTTAATTGGTGCTACATTCCTATAGACTAGGATAGCACTGATATTCCTTCTCTCTCGCCAGGGCAGGGTGGACATTTCAGTTTATATCGGGGAATCCTCATCCTACAACTCTATTTATTCAGATAACTTTTGTCAGATTCTCAGCTAATTTTCAGGAAATCAAGGGACGATTGTAATCGTGAAGTGGCAGCCAAACAGGATTGCTAGTCATTTCCGATTGCCCAATGGCAGATAAAACCTAAAATAGGTGTCTATTATAAGATAATAGCTCTCAAATTGAAGGGAAGGAGATTAATTGATGACGGAGACAAGGAAGCCACAAGCCCAGGGGAGAAACCTGAATAAGCTGTATCAGTTATTTGGATTAATATTTCTAGCAGTTAGCACCACCTTACTTGTTGCTGTTGCGCCCGCTTTAGCACAAGAAGCTACCAATGGTGTAAGTTTCAATCCTCAAGAATTGTTACGAAATGCCCTATTATCAATTCAAAACTTGGGGGCAGTTGGTGCGATC
Source organism: Limnofasciculus baicalensis BBK-W-15 (assembly GCF_024178385.1). Lineage (GTDB taxonomy): Bacteria > Cyanobacteriota > Cyanobacteriia > Cyanobacteriales > Coleofasciculaceae > Limnofasciculus > Limnofasciculus baicalensis. The sequence continues at coordinate 2,204 of NZ_JAMZMM010000425.1, forward strand.
GCGTTTATTGCTCTCTATATTATCGCAACGGTGGCTTTTTTGCCAGGATCGATAGTTACTTTAGGCGCTGGTGTTGTTTTTGGTGTTATTTTAGGTTCCCTATACGTCTTGATTGGTGCGACACTGGGCGCAACTGCTGCTTTTTTAGTCGGGCGTTATTTGGCAAGGGGTTGGGTTGCTAATAAAATTGCAGGTAATGATAAATTTCGAGCCATTGATGAAGCTGTGGGTAAAGAAGGATTTAAAATAGTTCTCTTAACCCGACTCTCTCCCGTATTTCCTTTCAATCTTTTAAATTATGCTTATGGTTTAACCGGAGTTTCTCTTAAGGATTATTTTTTCGGTTCAGTTGGGATGATTCCGGGTACTATTATGTATGTTTACTTGGGATCTTTGGCAGGTAGTCTGGCAATGGTTGGCACTGATTCTCAACCTGGTAATCCAGCGGTACAGTGGGCGATTAGAATTCTTGGTTTTATCGCTACGGTTGGGGTAACCGTTTATGTTACTAAAATTGCTAAGAAAGCTTTAGATGAGAGTGTTTCTTCTGAAGGATTAAGGATTAAGGATGAAGGATGAAGGATTAAGGATGAAGGATGAAGGATGAAGGATGAAGGATGAAGGATGAAGGATGAAGGATGAATGGTGAAAAAAATATTTCTTTACCTACCTAATTAGAGAAGTAATAAATAATGACAAATAACCAATAACATCATCAAAAACTAACTAGGAGATTAAGCCCATTGCCCAACAAACAACAAACAACAAACAACAAACAACAAACAACAAACAACAAACAACCATGGCAAATACAGAAAGAGTTACGATGCCACCGATGGACGAATATAATCGCACTTTGATTAACTATGTCCATCCACCAGATTGGGTTAATCCTCAACCTGCAAGTTGTTACGATTTAGTAGTAATTGGTGCTGGCACGGCAGGATTAGTAGTAGCCGCAGGTGCAGCAGGTTTAGGGCTAGGTTTGAAAGTCGCATTAATTGAAAAGCATCTGATGGGTGGAGATTGTTTAAATGTTGGTTGCGTACCTTCTAAATGTATAATTCGTTCTTCTCGCGTGGTAGCAGAAATGCGAGAAGCTGGAAGATTTGGAATTATTACTCCAGAAAAGATTGAAGTAGACTTTCCTGCTGTGATGGCACGGATGCGGAAGTTAAGAGCGGGAATTAGTCATCATGATTCGGCGCAGCGGTTTCAAAATATTGGGGTTGATGTATTTTTAGGTAGTGCTAGTTTTTCTACTTCTAATACAATCAAGGTTGGGGATAAAATATTGCAGTTTAAGAAAGCTGTAATTGCTAGTGGAGCTAGGGCTGTTCGTCCGCAGATTGAGGGTATTGAAGATGCGGGTTATTTAACGAATGAAACGGTATTTTCTCTCACAGAGAAACCACAGAGATTAGCGGTAATTGGTGGGGGACCGATTGGTTGCGAGTTGGCCCAATCTTTCCATCGTTTGGGGTGTGAGGTTGTGCTATTTCATCGGGGTTCTCATCTTTTAAATAAAGAGGATGCAGATGGAGCAGAAATTGTCCAAAATGTCTTTATTAAGGAAGGGATTCGCTTAGTTTTGGGATGTAAAATGAATAGGGTGGAAATGACATCTGAAGGAAAAACACTCTATTTTAGTTGTGGTAATGAGGAGGAAGAATCCGTTACAGTTGATGAAATATTGGCGGGTGCGGGGCGTGCCCCGAATGTGGAGGGGTTGAATTTAGAGACAGTCGGGGTGGAGTATGATACCCGTAAGGGTGTATTTGTGAACGATTATTTACAAACTACTAATCCTAATATTTATGCTGCTGGTGATATTTGTATGGATTGGAAATTCACCCATGCGGCAGATGCGGCGGCGCGAATTGTAATTAAGAATACTTTGTTTTCTCCTTTTGGATTGGGCAGGTATAAACTGAGTAATTTAGTCATGCCTTGGGCTACTTATACAGATCCCGAAATTGCTCATGTGGGCTTGTATGAAGCTGAAGCGCAGGCTAAGGGAATTGAGGTGAATACGATAAAGATTCCTTTTAGTAGTGTAGATCGTGCGATCGCAGATGGGGAAGAGGAGGGTTTTGTCAAAATTCACCACAAGAAAGGCTCGGATGAAATTGTCGGCGGTACGATTGTCGCCCGTCATGCGGGTGAGATGATTAGTGAAATTACTACGGCAATTGTGGGTAAGGTTGGCTTGAGTAAGTTGAGTGGTGTTATTCATCCTTATCCAACTCAGGCGGAAGGAATTAAAAAAGCGGCTGATGCTTATCGCCGCACATTATTGACACCAACTAGTAAGAAATTATTGGGATTTCTGACTAAGTTTTCTTAGGGAATGGGTTTTTTGGTGTGGGTTTTTTGGTATAGGAAGACAAGGAAGACAAGGAAGACAAGGAAGACAAGGAAGACAAGGAAGACAAGGAAG
>NZ_JAMZMM010000426.1 GCF_024178385.1 Limnofasciculus baicalensis BBK-W-15
GGGGAATTGTTTCGTTGGGGAGGGCGATTTGTTTTAGTCTATAGTTGGATTTTTTTTGTGTATCTTGGTAGGGTTGGCTGTATATTTCTAGATGGTTATCGATTAGGTTGAATATCCAGTAGTGGAGAATATTAGCTTGGGCGTAGAGGGATAGTTTTGTTTTGCGGTCGAATTTTAATGTGGAATCTGATATTTCTATGATTAGGAATATGTCATCGGACATTGGGTGGGATGATAAATAATTGTCATCTCGATTTCGGACAATTGCTACGTCTGGCTGAGGTTCGCTGTCAGGAGGTAGGATAATGGGTTCTTGTCCGCGCACGATGGCACGTTTTCCCAGGAGGATAATTAACTCCCGTACTAAATTAGTATTGCAAAAGGAGTGTGGTGTCTTTTTGGTGGGCATTTCAATGATTTCTCCCCGAATTAGTTCGACTCTCTTTTCTGGAGTGAAGAATCCTAGTTCTCCTAGGCGGTGATATTCTTCTATGGTAAAGCGTTTGGTGGTGAGGGCTGTCATGGCTGGGTTGGCATAAATATAGATTTTCTGCTTATCTTTATTGTACAATCGATAAATAGTATTGGAGTATGTGGTAATTCTATCTCGGTAGGACATTTGCAGCTTATATATCAGGGAACTAACCATGGCAGTACTTGATGATGACAGTTGCAGGAGGAGAATATGACAAAATTAGACATAATTCCAGATAAAGCCAACTTTTCTGAACTTATCACCCGTGTTAAAGACAATGGGGAAAGAATCGCTATCTCACAACAAGGTAATCCTGTAGCCGCCTTGATTACCTATGCAGATTTAAAGCGGTTTGAAGCATTAGAAGCCCTGTTACCCAGCAAAGCGTACCTGGATATAATTTGCCAGCTATCTGTGGAGGAAATTGCTGTATTGATGGCGGCGATTGAGGAGAGAGTTGAAACAGTGAAAATGATGCAATTAGCTGAGACGGGATTTGATGAGTGGCACGATCCAGAGGAAGATATTTATAATGAGCAAGCCTAAATCATCTGAAATCTGGTTAGTTCGTTTTCCGTTTAGCGATCTAACTTCCACAAAACTTAGACCAGCTCTTATTTTAGCGGTTCATCGAGAAGAAGGGTTTCAATACAATTAATATTTCCCTCTCTTCTCCTCCAATACCTCGAAACAAAAAACCTCTGTGTACCTCCGTGTCACCTCTGCGCACCTCTGTGTTAAAAAAAAACTACCGCCTCACCTCCACAACCTCTTTCACCAAAATCGGTAACTCAATCCCAGGATACCGTTGAGAAATCCGCAACATCATCTCCAGGGCTGTCGCCTTATCCCCAATCGCCATAGTCACAGATTGCCGCGTCAAAATCTCCCCCACAACCCGCGCTGCTTCCTCACTTTTTTGCGCCTCTTCTGCCAAAAAGCTAAAGACTCGCTTCTTCGCCACTCGCCCCCGATTCACCTGACACAATACTGTCACAAAATATGGCATCAATTCTCGCAATCTTTCCGAATTATTACCAGCATAACTTTCCAGGTAATTAGTAGCAAATAGCTGCATATCTGCTGAAGGATGTTCGCTGAATTTCAGTAAGTAATCTTGCCCGTAACTCTCTTGAAAATAGCGTGTTACCAAATCCCGCCCAAACTGCCGTACATCATCTCGAATGCTGTCGCAAATACTCACCATTACGGCTGGTGTCCAATTTTCATCGGTAAATTCAGTAGTAAAAATTCTGTGGGCAAATTCTCGTGAGTCATCCCATTTCGATTCCAATAGTCTGACGGCTGCTAACATTTCTGAATCATGGCTGCGGATGCGGTTTAAGCTGTGGCTAAACATTGCTAAAGCTGCTTCCCGAATTGAGAATATTTCATTATTAGCTAGTTTGATAATATCGGCGGTAGTGAAATTATCCCAAAAGCGCAGACTATTTTCCCTTAGCACTGCTCCGCCCAATTCTTGAGCGGCTGGATATTTAGCATTCAGCAGCCCCATTGCTGTTTCTTGAGGAATATTAGACATCCAGGATGGTAATTCATTTCGTAGCAAATGGACGATATCTTTGTGAATCCCTTCCTGTTTTTCTTTTTTCATCAACATGTTAATCAATTCTGCGGCGAATTGAGTGGCAAACTCTGGATGTGCCATTCCCAATCGCTGAATTGCGGGACGAATACTCTGCCGCATATCTGCTAGTTGATGAGTTGCTATTCCCAGCAATAACTCGTATTCATCTAGTAATTTTCGATCTGGTAATTGACTGAAAATTCGGATACCAATAACTCGCAGTGACTCATGAGGTGATCCAATTAGTGATTCAATTAATACTAGTGGTAATTCAGCGGCAGGAGTTTGGTGATTGAGTAATATTCTTCCTCCTAATTCCTGAATTTCTACCATGGGATATAGGAGTAAATCTAGTACTACTTCTATCGCTAAGGTTCGCAGTTGTGGTGCGAAACAGATGAGGAGAGTTTCACTAATATCTCGTGCCATTTCAGCTTGTTCAGGTGTAAATGCTAAGATGGCTGCGATAATTCGCCCCACGATTAATTTGGCGGTATTGTCGTTTAGGATAGCAGCACTTAAGAGTCTCCGGGCAAAGGTACGAGTATCGCTATGTATACTAGTAACTAAAATTGCGATGGCGAAGCCCGCCGCAGGCATCGCGTTAATATCTTCGATAATTACCTGTCTTTGGGCTTCCATCCATTGATATGCTTGGGTACGTGCGGGTGGAAACAGGCAGGTGGCTAAGGCGAGGAGTAATTCTATGTTAGGTTGATCGGGGTTATAGCGATCGCAAACTAGTTCAAATCCTAATTCTGCTGTTACTTCATAAGGCTTATTTACTAATTCAATCGCTATATTTAGCTCAATTTGTCCTAAAAAATTAGGACAAACCCGCAGTACTTTCACAGCAAATTGATGGACTGGACTACAATTACTTTCTAATAGTAATCTTAGCAGTGCCTCTGGTTTTTCCTGCCAAAGTTGGGGAAATGCTTCTTCCCTGACATTGGGTTCGGGATCTCCTGGTTTGTAACTTTCCCGACAGCGCCATGCTTGGGTATTTGGTTTGAAGATATAGCGGGGACTATTTTCATAAAGGATATGATTAAATGTCTTATAGTGGGCAAAACTATCCCAAGTAATTTGCCAAGTGCGCGGCCGATATTGCCCATCCACTCTGTCATATCGATTAAAGCTAGATTGTTTGACTGGTGTGCCATTACTATCGGTATAGTGTAGGAGGATTTCTACTGCCATATCTACATATTCAATATTGCCATCTTCCCCTAATTGTTTGAGAGTACGCCATACCCGCTGCTTCAGATATTCACGAGTTTTCTTACTATAGGCAAGTCTGGCATTGGGGCGTTCTATTTCTTCTTTAACTTGGGATTGTTGCGACATTTCATATCGTCGAGTTTTATTATTATATTGAACATGGTTTCTTAAATACCCAAGCTTGGGATGATATACTCCCCATTGGTTATCGTAAAATATGGCTTTTTCTAACTCAAAACGGTAAGCAATAATGGCAAATACTTCCCCGTCGTGACGATATTCTGCGGCTTTGAAAATATGGCGAATATACTTAAAGTAGTTAGGTTCCAGTGGTGCGGTGCGTAAAATATTTAGTAAGGCTGGACGGACTTTATCGTTATCGATTTGATAAATAGTATCGAGAACAGCAAAAATCCGAAAATCTTCACCTTGTAAATAGGTTTGTAATCCTGTCGCAAATATTTCCGCTGTGCCATTTATCGCTAAATTACGCAATTCGTTGGGTAACTCTAATATCTTCTGGGAACCCATTTCTGCCCTAGTTGGTTCATTTGACAATTTAAACTCAGCTTCCCATGTAATCCGCCGCACAAAGTCGGGATTTGAGGGATTATCGAATAATTTTAAACATGAAATAGTATTTTCATCGCCACACCAACCCAAAGCCCAAATAATACAGTAATCTCTTAAGGGTGTATCTGTCCCAATTAATTTAATCAGAAAGGGTGTAGCTTCTTTTATTTTAAGTTCTCCGGCTCGCCAAATTGCCCTTTCCAAAGGCCATTTTTGGTTGCCTTCACCTGCAAGACGGTTGAGAATGGCTTGATGATGGGGATTTTTGGTAAGATTACCTGTCTGAGGAGTAATAGTAGGCGCTGCTTGCAGCGGTGTTTCGCGATCGCTATTTCCAGCAGTAACCTCACGATAACCTTTCTGGACTTTTGAGGCAACGAGTTGGTCGAAAACTTTTTGGGCTTGGGCGAGTGGTACAGCTTGAGTTGTCTTGACTCCTTCTTTTAATGATTTGCCTCGCCTCCCATAGCGGAAGTTTACCACGTAGAGGTCTTGTATCATTTGGCACAAATCGACTTCGTAAACTTTATCTGAAGATCCTTCCTGATAGAGAAGGGTAATCCGTTTGATTAGGTTCATAGTAGGGAATCGATGGCAATATTTTCTATGTTAAACTCCCCATGAGCTACTAGACCAACAAGCAATAAAAATCTTTGTTCTCGCTACTCTCGTCCCGATTCCCCACTCCCCACTCCCCACTCCCTCTTTACAAAATGTTGAGAAATCTATCAAGATGAACTTTAACTAGTAATTTTTGTTATTCTTAACAGTAGATG
>NZ_JAMZMM010000427.1 GCF_024178385.1 Limnofasciculus baicalensis BBK-W-15
CAATCCCCACTCCCCAATCCCCAATCCCACAAGTAGCCTAACTCTGCCCTTTTGTGTAAATTTAATGCCATTATCCAGTAAATTAATCAGAATCTGACGCAATTTACCTTCGTCAGTTTTCACATATTGGGGAACCTCCTCTCGCCGCTCGATTATGAGTTGTAAACCCTTGGAGCGAGCTTTAAGTTGGAACATTTCTTCCATGGTATTTAGCAGGTGATATAAATCGAAACTGTCTTCATTAAATGTCAGTTTACCTGCTTCAATTTTTGACATTTCCAGAATATCGTTGATTAACTCTAGCAAATGTTCTCCAGAAGAAATGATAATATCGAGATATTCTCGCTGCTCTTTAGCAAGATTTGGATTATGAAGGAGGAGTTGAGTAAAACCAAGAATAGCGTTGAGAGGAGTACGGAGTTCATGACTCATATTCGCGAGGAACTCACTTTTGGCACGGTTAGCCACTTCTGCCACTTCTTTAGCTTCTCTGAGTTGAGATGCCTGCTTTTGAGTCTGTGCTAGTAATTCTACTTGTTGCAAAGCAACTCCTAGCTGTGTCCCAATCTGATTTACTATATTGATTTCTGCGGCTTTCCATTGGCGGGGTGCTGAATTTTGATAACTTGCCAGAAAGCCCCAAATTTTACTGCCACAGAAAATAGGAACACTAATGTAGGCTCTAGCTTGAAATGTCTCTAATAAAGTGATGTAATCAGATTGAAATCCAGCCAGATAGATGTCTGGTACACACGAAGAATTAGCACAAAGGTTCCCCTTCCTAGCAATTTCTGTTAGATAAGTATCTTGTCCTGAATCATTTTTAATATCCCAGGTTTTTGGAGTGGAATGTTCATTCTGGGTATTGGTGTTATGAGTTTTTTTCTCCACTAGAGGCATCCAACCATTTACCACTGACTCAGAGACAAACTCTCCACCCCAGTCAGAATTAAACCTATAGATAGCGACGCGATCGCATTTTAGCAATTGCTGCAATTCTTGAGTTGTCGCACCAAAAATTGTCTCAAGATGGAGCGTCTGCCGCATCCGTTGAATCAATTGACTGAGAGCCTGCTCCCGGTTAGCACTCTGCCGCAAAGCTTCTTCAACCTCCTGACGCACCCGAATCTCTTGTTGAAGTCGTACATTCTCCTCAGTGAGTTGCCGAGAAAGCCGACGGATACTCAACTGATGCTCAACACGAGCTAAAACCTCTTGAAATTGAAAAGGTTTACTAATGTAATCCACACCGCCGTGAGCAAAGGCTTTCACCTTGTCGATAGCAGTATTGAGGGCGCTGATAAAAATAACCGGAATATCCTTTGTTGTTTGAGAAGCTTTCAAGTGGCTGCAAACTTCATAACCATCCATGTCCGGCATCATAATATCCAGTAAAATCAAGTCAGGAGAATTTGACTCAACCGATTGGAGAGCCAGTGGTCCGCTAGATGCTACCTGTACTTTATACCCTTGCCTGGAGAGAATTCCGGCTAAAAGCATCAAATTGGCAGAGGTATCATCAACGGCTAGTATATTCCCTTTGGATGGAGTAATTGATTCCTGGCTCATATTTAACTTTTGCTTGGTTGGATGGAAACGAATCACCACTGGAATTAAAATATCTTAGCCAAAGACTCTAGAGTCTTTGGCTAGCCAAACTTATGGGTTGTAGCTTTGAGGGATGAGGAGTGCAGCACAACGATTAACTCTCCAGGATTAAATAATCCAACTCCTCTAACAAATCTGCTCCAGTTAGGCTCAGTAATACGCCTAACGCCGCTTCTAAAAATCTAGGTTTACCTAGATAAACTCAACGGTATAAGTTTCTTAAGCAATCTTTTAAGCGTGCTTGCGCTTAAGAGATGCCGAGGTTGGCCAGAAAATCCCAGCTAGAGACGGTATAATAATCATGTCTTTGATTAATACCGGACTGCTCGAGCTTTTTATTCAGTTGATGCCACAGGCTCCAGACGTGCTTAGTTGACTTCACATCAACAAAGGCGGTTAAGGAGTCTGGTATCTTTTCGCTTAATCTCATCCCTCGACGGGCGATCGCTAGGGCTGCCGCCGAGTCACTAGCCAAGCCAAAAAACCTCAGATATGTAACTAAATCAATTATACTAGAACAGGCAGGATTGACTGTTATTAATTCAATCCCTTAATAATACGGTAAGTTGTTTGGAGATGGGTATTCCATTTGGATTTGTTAAATTCAGTTTTCGACAACAAAAGATTTACTGTCTCACATACAGCAGAGCGAAAGATTGGGGCGTAAGCGCTCAAAAATATTTCTAGATGAGTTTTGCCGATGGCATTCAACTCATCTATCGGTGTTGGGAGTGCTTTGCCGTATGTGAGAGTGGTCATAAAGCGCAATTTTTGAGTCAACCTGACTTTATCTCTATATATTAACCCGATTAGTGTTTGTATTTTAGATCTAGTTACTAACTAGCATAAATGCCGATCCAAATGAGGTCATTTACAAAGCAAATCTTAAGAGCCTAATTCATGTAATTTGTAGGTTTGGTCAAGGTAACGAGACCCAACTCGCACCAAATAAATGTTGGGTTTCGCTCCTCTCAACCCAACCTACAGGAGCTTAATCTTTACTTTATAAATCAGCTCTTAGAGGTATTTTTCTAGGGTATTTGACAGAGTTGTTTTGGGCACTGCACCTACTACCATATCAACCCGCTGTCCCCCCTTGAAAATCATCAATGTAGGGATGCTGCGGATACCGTACTGGCTCGCTATCTGTGGATTCTCGTCGGTATTCAGCTTAACGACCTTAATTTGGCCTTCGTACTGCACCGCGATTTCATCAACAACTGGTGCCACCATCCTGCAAGGGCCGCACCAGGGTGCCCAAAAATCTACTAAAACGGGAACTTCACTCTCAAGTACGTCTTGCTTAAAACTGGCGTCTGTAACTGGTTGGGCGGTTGACATGCCTGGAAATCCTTGCCTGTACTCGTTATTTATTAGGTAGATTTTACCACAGCGAAAACCGTGCTTTTCTCTCTGAAACAGTATATCTTTGACGTACTCATGAAGGCGGCTCTCAACTTCGTCTCGGCAGACAGGAGTTAGGCGGGCAATGGGGAGTGGGGGCTATTTAGCCCCTAGGCTCTTACCTTTTACCCGTAAAAGGAACCGCCCGAACATTGTCCGGGCGGAGTGTGGTGTGAGGAGTGAACGGAAACATGCGTCTCCGCTTCCTCTATTGTAAACGACAGATTTAGTTTTGCGACTAATCCTTAAATCAGTCCATAAATTCTTAATCTTTGACCGAAGCATCTGCCAAGGAACTGGGATTGATTAGCTAAGGAACTGGGATTGGGGATTCGCAAAACTGATACTGGTAGGGTGGCAACGATCAGTAAAACTCTACAGGTAGTGTTTCAGTGAGAAATTTGCCTAAATATTGAAGTTATTTCCCCATACCCAACTGTTGCGCTTTCTGGTAAAGTTTTCCTTCTGTCAGGAGAGAGGGAGCAATCACTACTTCAACTTGCTGCATTTCTTTAATGTTTTTGGCTCCTAATGTCCCCATACTGGTTTTCAATGCTCCTAATAGATTATGAGTGCCGTCATCCATTTGAGCTGGTCCAGTCAGGATTTCCTTTAAAGTGCCAGTGCTACCCACCTGGATACGAGTACCCCGTGGCAAGACTGGGCTAGGGGTTGCCATACCCCAATGGAATCCTCTTCCCGGTGCTTCTTTGGCACGGGCAAAGGGGGAGCCAATCATTACGCCATCAGCACCACAGGCGATACATTTACAGATATCTCCGCCTGTAATCAAACCGCCATCGGCAATTACGGGAATATATTTGCCACTTTCTTGATAGTAGTCATCGCGGGCGGCAGCACAGTCAGCAACGGCTGTGGCTTGAGGAATACCTACACCCAAAACACCGCGAGAGGTACAAGCCGCACCGGGACCAATCCCTACCATTACTGCCGCTGCACCCGCTTTCATTAAGTCGAGAGTAACTTCGTAAGTGACGCAATTTCCCAAGATGACTGGCATGGGCATGTTTTGGCAGAATTGGGCTAAATCTAGGGGTATGACTGACTCTGGAGAAAGGTGAGCGGTAGATACTACAGTTGCCTGGATGAAGCATAAATCTGCACCAGCCGCCGCGACAATATCTCCGTATTTGGTAGCACCGAAAGGGGTTAAACTGACAGCGGCTATTCCACCTTGCTCTTTAATTTCCCGAATCCGCAGGGCAATCAGTTCTGGTTTAATTGGTTCAGCATACAATTCCTGCATCAGATTAACAAACTCTGATTTCCCAACGGAGACGATCCGATCTAGGATTGGGTTGGGATCGGGATAACGAGTTTGAATCCCTTCTAAGTTTAAAACACCTATTGCTCCCATCTGAGATAGGAGAACAGCCATCTTTACATCTACTACTCCATCCATAGCACTGGCAAGAATGGGAATTTCCCGTTCGATACCCCCGATACTCCAGCGAGTGTCTGCCAAGCTGGGATCGAGGGTTCTTTGTCCGGGTACTAGTGCGATTTCATCAATACCGTAGGCTCTTCGAGCAGTTTTGCCTCGTCCAATTTCAATATTCACGCTTCTGTATTTGTTCCTAAGACTATTTTAAGATAGGTTAC
>NZ_JAMZMM010000428.1 GCF_024178385.1 Limnofasciculus baicalensis BBK-W-15
GCTGGGGGGGGTTGCTGCGCCGGAAGCCTTTCAGCAACGACTAAAAAATATGCAGGTAGTTTTGCATAATCAGGATAATCGGGAACATGATTTATTAGATTCTGATGATTATTATCAGTTTCAAGGTGGATTGACAGTAGCGATTCGGGCGTTAACGGGAAAAAATCCTCATACTTATTTTGGCGATAATTCGATTCCGGAAAATCCCCGAGTGCGACACCTGCGAGAGGAAATTGCTAAAGTATATCGTTCCCGAGTGATAAATCCGAAATGGATTGAAGGGGTGATGCGTCACGGATATAAAGGGGCGTTTGAAATGGCGGCAACGGTGGATTATTTGTTTGCTTACGATGCAACCGCTAATTGTGTGGAAGATTATATGTATCAGGGGGTAGCTGATGCGTATTTATTCGACTCAAAGGTGCAGAAGTTTATTCAGGAGAAAAATCCTTGGGCTTTGCGCGATATGGCAGAAAGGTTATTGGAGGCACATCAGCGAAACCTGTGGCAATCTGTTAGTGCGGAAACATTGGAGGAATTAAGAGCAATCGCACTACAAGCTGAGGGGGTAGTGGAAAATAGAGGTTTTTGAGGTTATTGCTGTGACAGTTTTCATTTTGGAATATTGGTGTCAAAGTTTCTCTGAAGTCTGTTAGAATTGGTGTAGGATTACAAAACTCAATTTGCAAAGCGTTGCTGAATAGTACTATTAATCGGCGACGCTTTTTGTATCTAAAATTACAGAAACTATCTGCTGTGGCAATCAGCCATATAGAATCTAGTAAAATAGAAGAATTAGACTGGAACGATAACTCTATTTCTTTTCCACCTTGGGTAACTCGAAGCAGTAATAATCCATTATAAAAACTTTCTCCACCTTGGGGGGTTGATAGTTGGGTAAGGTTCTCTCTTTCATAAAGTAAATATTAAAACGATCAAGTTGCTTTCCTCCCTGATGCTGACTATTCCAGTCACGGCAAAGATATCCGCCATAGTAAGGGCGATACCGAGCATTATCTGGATACCAGAAGTTTAGCATGTACTTGCGCCAGCGACCGTTGGGATAAGTGTCAGCGACTAGAGCTGGTTTTTCCCATGTTACAGGTTTACCATGATTAAAGACATCAATTTCTGTCCCATCTTTTAAATATCCTGGTATCACATACCACCCATCATCAACGAGTGGATTGGGGGCAAACATATCCCATCGCTGATCTAATCGTAAGCTAAAAGATAGCGAGGTGACAAAATTCGGTAATTTAAAGAGTGAAGGTGCGATAGTATTGAGATTCCATAAAAGTATACAAACGAGACAGGATAACGCAATCGCATTTGTCCAGTATGAAACTTGCACTTCAAGAGGGCGAAATTGAAAATGGGTTGTTACTTTGGATGCGGTGCGGCGATTATTCGCCACCCACTCATAGAAGTTTGTACCTATTGACATGATAGGCTGCCATTTCAGCAAGGGAACTATCGGGAAAAATAATGGAGATAAACTACATATATAAGAGATGGCTTCAAATTTAAAATGCTTGCGCTCCTTCCAGTCAACAACCACCCAAGAATTTTGAGTTTTCATATAGGTGAAAATTTCTGGGTTATCTTGAGCAGGAAGTAACGGTGTTTCCGGTAAGATTAAGCAGGTGCGGATTATGTACACCATCTTTTTACAAAATCCGCAGTCACCATCATAATAGATCCGGAGTCCCTGACGTTGAGGGGTTTGGAGTTTGGCAGAGATTCCATCCCAAAATTCACTAGGAAGACAGGCTAACCATCCACTGGCGGCAATAACTGGAAAGAGATCTAATGTTAATGTCAGTCCAAATCCTCCATGTAGAGAAATAAATATTACTACCGCTGCTATGCGAAAAATAGGTGTCGCGATGGGTACAAAGAGTAAGAAAGGACCACAAGCTTCAATCCAGATAGTGATAAAAGTGGAAATAGTTAATAAGCCTGGAAAATTGAGGAGAAAATGACCCAAGGGAGTCGCTAGCTGATCGATACTCAAGGCATAGTAAGCGGCACTCCCTTCTTTCCACCAAACTGGATCGGATTTGAGAATTGCCGAAACCCAGTAAACCAGGCAAACTTGCAGGATTAAGGCTACACTTGCTGGGGAAAGTATTCTTGTTGGCAAAGGTTTTTCTGATGAATTGAGGGCACTATCTACAGAATAATATGCCCCTAATGGTAAAAATATACCCCAAAATAAAAGTAGGTGGAGTTCAATATCGCCACCATCAAGGATAATGGGATTGCGATTTTGGAGGGAGACTAAAAGTATCCAGGATAGGATGGTAAATAATCTAGTTTGGTAACCGATGAGTAAGACTAGAGCAACTAATCCCGCCAAGATAAATAGAATAGCTTCAAAAAAGGACTTTCCACTGAATAAATGGAAAGACCATAATAAGGGATTTAAGAATTGTTCAATCAGGGGACCGCGAGGTAAAATACCGAAATCTGTATAATGAGCAGCCAGATCTTGGGAGCGTTTGATCAGATCGACGATAATTAGTATGGCTAGACAGATACGCATCAAGGCTAGGGATCGCAAGTCTAAGCCAAATAGTTCCTCTAGCTTCTTCAACCAGCTCATCTTGAACAGTTGCTCGCTCGAACTCATAACATTATCCTATATTTGTTTAGCTTTAATGAGGCTTGCGGGACTTCCAAATTAACAAACTTATAGTCTAGCTGCAAGTTATTTTCGCTTTTATTTAATAATGTCCGCGAGAATCATTATTATCCATCACGCTAATAAAAATAGAGGTTAGAAGTCTTACTTAACCTCTAACCTCGACTAATCTGACTCAATCGGGTTCTAACTTTTCCACAACCGAATCATCTAGTTAGATTTGCGACGGCGGGATACTGCCAATCCACCAGCTAATAAGACTAAACCTGCCACAGCGCTGGGTTCTGGAACCGAGACTGAACCACCAGTAGTTGAACCTGTGGTGGTGCCAGTGGTTCCAGTGGTGGTGCCAGTGGTTCCAGTGGTTGTACCTGTGGTTCCAGTGGTTGTACCTGTGGTTGTACCTGTGGTTGTACCTGTGGTTGTACCTGTGGTTGTACCTGTTGTGGTTCCAGTGGTTCCAGTGGTCGTACCTGTAGTGGTTCCAGTGGTTGTACCTGTTGTGGTTCCAGTAGTTGTGCCTGTAGTGGTTCCAGTGGTTGTACCTGTTGTGGTTCCAGTGGTTCCAGTGGTCGTACCTGTAGTGGTTCCAGTGGTTCCAGAGGTTGTACCTGTAGTGGTTCCAGTAGTTGTACCTGTTGTGCCACCTGTGATGTCCCCTGTGGTGTCGCTAAGGCTTGGTTCGTTTAGGGCTGTACCGTATTGGAACCGAATATTGCCAATTTTGGTTACATCAAAGGCAGTGGGCAAACCTGATAACACGAAAGTAGCAGAACCTTTAATAAAAGTCCCCCCTGCCACAGCGGGATTGGCGCTGTCGAAAGGATTATTGCTGACGATGCCGTAATTGAATTGTTGACCGCCACCACCTTGGAAAATCCCCAATCCAGCCGTACCTATACCATAGTTTTGGCTGATTCCAGAGAGGTTTGACGATCCATTGCTACCATTTGGCAATTTCCATTCGTTTAAAGAACCAAGCAGATTGACATTAGTCCCTGGAGTGTCACCAATTACAGTTGGTGCTGTAGCTGAAAACAAGGACAAGCTAGATAAGACGGTATTGTCATTATCATAGTCCCAGAAGATTGAGGTGAGAATATCAGAAGGTACTGAAGCCCCTGGCCCTGTGTTACTCAGGGTAATTGTTAACTTTCCTGCGTTTATAGCGTCATCAAAAAGGACTGATGCTCCCAGGCCATCAAAAACTCCACGAGTTGCGTATGTGTTAGTTCCTGTAGCGTTAAATGAAATTGATGTTGCTGATGCAGGGGCTTGGAAGCCTACCATTAAGGAAGAAAAAACAACTCCAGTAGCGAGAAATCCGGTGGTCAGTAAACGGGATACGGTAGCTTTCATGTTCGTTAAACTCTCAGTTAGGATTACAAAAACTCAATTTGGATTTGGATTGCGTTGTTGACTTTATTTTTGACTCAGCAGCGCTTGTCTTTTCTTAGACTACTGCACGAATATTTGTGTTATCTGCTGATTTTTTCAATCTTCACTAACTCTTTAAGGAATGTCTTGGTTGATTTGAGTGAAGATTCGATATATCTGGTAGTTACCTCTGTTAATTTCAGCTTTTTCGCTTTCCATGTATTCAAGATAATCAATTAGTCAGATGACTGTCAAGGAAAAGTGCATTCCTTCATCAACTCTTTAAGTTATGGAGGGTTTTGTAAACATTCCATATAGAATTCATCGTATCTTCACAGAGAAGAATCAGATTAAATCCTAATTTTTAAGATAATTTCCGTGGTTTTACAGATTTGGGAGAGTGGGGAACGAGTATGGGGAGTGTCAACTAGCCAGGGTTTGGGAAAATAGTTCCTTATCTAAGCTGCGGCGCATCTAAATTGGATATTACTCCCTTTGCGGTAGAAGATTATCTATCTCTTCCTTGGTGTCTTAGTGTCTTAGTGGTTTATTAAATAGTTAGGCTTCCGGCGCGAAGGGAGTAAATTTGGTGAAAGGGGTGTGGG
>NZ_JAMZMM010000057.1 GCF_024178385.1 Limnofasciculus baicalensis BBK-W-15
AAAACTCAAAACTCAAAACTCAAAACTCAAAACTCAAAACTCTCTTCCCCACTCCAAAAAACCCACTCCAAAAAACCCACTCCAAAAAACCCACTCCAAAAAACCCACTCCAAAAAACCCACTCCCCACTCCCTATTCCCCATTTATGGCAAGATCAGTTGAGCGACTTGAGCAGGAGAAGACAGCGCTAGAAAAAGCGATCGCTCTTTTAGTCACAGAATTTCAAACTAGTTATTCTCAATATCTGACATTATTGGGAAAATCCCTGCGTCAACAGCTTATGCAGGCAAGTTATCATGTTTGTACTCAAGGATATCCGGAATCGTTCTTAGGTTTGTCTTTCGATAAACGACAAGAGTTACAACAAGATTTGCGGAAACTAGCCAAGGAATGTCAAGAAAAGTTGGCATCCCATCTCCAGGAATGGCTTGGAGAATGGGAAGTGGGGGAGCAATTTATCCATGAAAAATTGCCAATTATGAATTCTCCATTCTCGAAGTTGCAAGAAGAGATAGAGGATGCGATCGCGAAAACCCTGCAAAATATCTCCCTGCAAACTAACCAGCTATTGCAGGAAAGAGGAATTATCCCAGATAAATTACCAGCAAAATTATTAGAAGCAGCAGCGAAAGCAGAAGGATCGACTGAGATAACTCCTGGAGCCGCTAATCTTTTAAACTTAGTAGTGGAAGCCAAAAATGATGAGGATTCAGAAGACTCAAGCCTAATGCGAATTTTGGCAATCAACCTACGCCTATCAGAGATTGAGTTTACCGATCCCTCCTTGACTGCTGCTCGCAATCAAATTCGCAATTTGGCAGCCAAAGGGAGTAAACTTCAGGGAGAGTATCGCAAAATACAGCGAGAGTTAGCTGTTGCCAAGGCGGAATCGGCATGGCGTGCTGGTTGGTTTGAGGATAATTGAACATTAGGGGTGTGGGGTGTGGGGTGTATCTAAATTAAGTGCATAACAGCTTACAGTTATTGACAATGGTACAAGATCTCATTGCACTTACAGGCAAACTGCGATACACCTTATATTTATTGGAATTCATCCCCTCCTCATGATTCAAAACACTACAGTTAAATCCCCAAATCGCTCCCAAGGCAAGCCGTCAATCAACCCAGCATTGCAAGCCGCTTTAGGTAGCCTTGACGTACAGCTTGAAGAAGAATTAAGTCGCTACCGCCGCCAAAAAACGGCACGCCCAGCGACTTATCCCCGTGTTTCCAGTACTTCCTCCACCCGCAAATCCATTGAATTGATTTCCGTCAATCGCCAAGGAGAGGCTACAGAGTCACCTGCCTCAAAAATGGCTAATTTGCCCGCGACTATCCCATTCCCCATCGCATTATCTAACCAGACATCAGTAGGCGATTCACCCCAAAAGACAGTTGAGCGAGATACGCCTCCATCATCAACGACTAGTGAAAAGACAAATATCTTAGCTTTCCCCTCCTCAAGACAAGCAGAATCCAAGGAGGCAACTACCACAGAAACCCTTCCCCCTCAAGGAAACCCCGCCAAACAACCACAACAGCAGGATACCGACTTACTTCAATCACCACCTCCAACCCAGCCAGAGGAATATTTGGAGTCATCAGAAAAACTCCTGCGCAGTCTGGCAGAATCAGAATCAGAATCAAAACCAGGATCAAAACCAGTAGTTGAATCCAAAAAACGGTTCAACAACAGAATATTTACCCCAGTAGGGATCGGTTCGATCTTACTATTGTTGCTCTCTAGTGCCACATTGACCTACATGTTGCTGAATCCATATACCCGCAGCAGTTTGAATATTAGCGGCACAGCCATTAGTCCCCCAAAAACCAAACAACCAACCACAAATAACAACAATCCCAGCAAAACATCTCCAAATATTATTGGTCCAAATTTGGACTCTGATGAATTTACAGAAGTGAATCTCAATACCCTAAGTCATTTGGAAGCAAATCCCCAACCCAAAACCCTGCCCTCACCCGTGAAACCTATCCCAGAAGTGCAAAGTGGGGAGGTAACTCAACCTCCAGCCTCTTTTGAGCAAGTTCCCCCTAATCCTGCCAATTCTGGGAGTTTACCCGCAGCAATTTTAAACCCACCTCTCCCACCAGGAGGAATACCACCTGTTGCTCAACCTTCAGTGACACCCCAACCTAAATCAACAGCCCAACCAAAATCAACAGCACCCCAAAGGAAAAAGTCCAATTCTACCAAAACTAAGCAACCACCTACTCCAGATTAAGTTTCAATAACCGTAGGGTGGGCACTCCCCACTAACGCAATTATTAGCTTCTTCTTGTTATAAGGGGGAGTGCCCACCCTAGATTAAACTCCAGATTAATAGAATATATTAGAATTATGAGGTGAAGGGAGAGCTGTTATGGGATTAATCGATCGCATCCTCAGAGTTATTCGCGCCAACCTCAACAACCTAATCGCACAAACTGAAGATCCCGAGAAAATTCTCGAACAAGCTGTAGAAGATATGCAGCAGGATATGATTCAGATGCGACAGGCTGTAGCAGGTGCGATCGCATCCCTAAAACGTACTGAAAGACAAGTCTCTCAAGCGGAAGCGACTGCCAATGAATGGTACAGTCGCGCCCAGCTTGCCCTATCTAAGGGAGACGATACTTTGGCGCGGGAAGCTCTCACTAGGCGCAAAATAGCCCAAGAGACAGCCAAAATATTGCTTCCTCAGCTAGCCCAACAAAATGAGGTAGTGGCAAAGCTCAGAAAAGAGATGCGGATGTTAGAGAGTAAAATTGCTCAAGCAAAAACTAAAAAAGATTTGTATATTGCTAGAGCTAGATCCGCCCAAGCATCCCAAAAAGTTAACGAGATGTTAGGAAATTTTCATACAGGGAGTACTTTAAGTGCTTTTGAGCGGATGGAAGAAAAAGTGATGCGGCTCGAAGCTGAGTCTGAGGCAATCGAACAACTTACAGGGAATGAATTGGAAAATAAATTTGCTGCTTTGGAAGCTGGAGATGATGTAGACGAGCAACTGGCTGCGATGAAAGCCAACTTGAGAGAGGGTTCCGAATCCGCAAAATTACCCTATAATCGGTCACAATCTACCAAAGATCCCGAAATAGAAGGGAGTTGAGCGGATCGCTGAAGAAACTACCATGGCAAAGAGATCGATTTTCAATAAACCCAGAAACTAACTAGCACGTTTGGGCTATAAATTTTTACACTGGATTAAACGCATCCTGTTTTAATGGCTTGGGCATGACTGTTTTTGTTGAGACTTCCCCAACTGAAGTACGGAAAATTGCAGCAATTGCGAAATATAGGGACAAAATTCCGATTTTCCCACTCCCCATTTCCCCTGTCTGGAGCGCCGAGTCGCGATTCGCTCCAACCGGGCGAGTCAGAGGGTAAACTTGCAAGTGAGAGGAAAAATCCGATGCTACTCATCAAAAAAGCGCTTTAGACTGAAGACAGGAGAGCATAAATTTCCTATACCCGAACACCTACCACAGGAAGCTGAACTCCAAGAGCCTGCTTTAAACTTAATTTTGTACACTCCAAAAGGATAAACACCATCATGGGATTATTTGATCGCCTTAGCCGAGTTGTCAGAGCCAATCTGAACGATCTTGTCAGCAAAGCCGAAGATCCAGAAAAAATTCTCGAACAAGCCATTATTGACATGCAGGAAGATCTGATTCAACTGCGCCAAGCCGTTGCCAGATCCATTGCCACTCAGAAAAAGACCGAACAACAATATAACAAAAACATATCTGAAGCCAATAGCTGGCAGCAACGCGCCCAACTAGCTCTGCAAAAAGGCGATGAAAATCTGGCAAGAGAAGCCCTCCTACGGAAAAAAGCCACTGGTGATGCTGCTGCTACACTAAAAGGTCAGTTGGATCAGCAGGTGGGGCAAGTGGACACCCTGAAGCGTAACCTGATTGCTCTGGAAGGT
Organism: Limnofasciculus baicalensis BBK-W-15; assembly: GCF_024178385.1. GTDB lineage: Bacteria > Cyanobacteriota > Cyanobacteriia > Cyanobacteriales > Coleofasciculaceae > Limnofasciculus > Limnofasciculus baicalensis. Next base: position 3,936 of record NZ_JAMZMM010000057.1, read on the forward strand.
AAAATTTCCGAAGCTAAGACGAAAAAGGATATGCTCAAAGCACGGGCGCAAGCAGCTAAGGCTAACGAGCAATTGCAAAACACTATTGGGCGGATGGGTACTGGCTCCGCGATGAGTGCTTTTGAGCGGATGGAAGAGAAAGTTTTGGAAATAGAAGCTCGCTCTCAGTCTGCTGATCAGCTTACTGGTTCTAATTTAGACAGTCAGTTTGCTGCTCTCGAATCTGGTAGTGATGTTGATGATGAGTTGGCAGCAATGAAAGCAGGATTGGTACTAGGAGGTTCCGTTTCACAGGGTGCTTTGCCTGCTTCTGGGCAAAAAACATCTCCCGCCGCCAAGTCAGCCGTTGATGACGAATTGGAAGCTCTACGCAAGCAAATTGACAATTTATAAGCGTCAGTTGGAGATTTATCGCGATCGCAGAAACCCGGTTTCTTAAAGAAACCGGGTTTCTCTGAATTTCACTCACCCCGTCAGGTTGTCATTGCTTGAGAAAAGGTAACAGACTAATTTATTCTATATACATTGGTGCAGGTACTCTTTTTGAAGAATTTTTTCGGAGGGTGTTGTGAGTAAGGTGATTGAAATTACAGAGACTAAGTTTGAAACTGAAGTCTTAAAAGCTGAACAGCCAGTGTTAGTGTACTTTTGGGCAAGTTGGTGTGGTCCTTGTCGCTTGGTATCGCCATCTGTAGCAGCCATCGCTGATAATTATAGCGATCGCATTAAAGTAATCAAGATGGAAGTCGATCCGAATCCTGTCACGGTAAAGCAGTATCGTGTCGAAGGTGTCCCCTTTCTTCTTTTGTTTAAGAATGGTGAGGTTGTTGTATCTCACGAGGGAGCTATTACTAAACAAAAGTTACAGGCTTTGTTAGATAGTAACTTGTAGTTGGTTATTAGTTGTTAGTTGTTGGTTGTTGGTTGTTGGTTGTTGGTTGTTAGTTTTTGGCTAATAGAAAGTTTGCTCTCTTAATAGAATTTGTATAGCAGGCAAAACCCATGGGACTGACAGATCAAAACACCTATCATACAAGAATAATTCCCTCTAGAGCAAGTAACAAATAATCAACAACAAATAACAAACAACAAATAACAAATAACAAACAACAAATAACAAACAATGGAATTTGCTCAAAGGTTACAAACACTACCAAGAAATGTGTTTGCTGATATGGATCTGGCAAAAGCTAAAGCTAGAGCCTCTGGCAAAGAGATTATCGATCTATCATTAGGTTCATCTGACTTACCAGCATCTGAACATGTAATTACAGCTATTGAAACATCTCTCCATGACCATAGCACTCATGGTTACTTGCTGTTTCACGGGACTCAACCCTTCCGTCAAGTGGCAGCCCAATGGTATACAGAAAGATTCGGTATTCCCATCGATCCAGAAACAGAAGTATTACCTTTAATTGGCTCTCAAGAAGGTACGGCTCATTTACCGTTAGCAATATTAAATCCAGGAGATTATGCCCTGCTACAAGATCCTGGTTATCCCTCTCATGCGGGTGGAGTTTACTTGGCTGGCGGTCAAATTTATCCCATGCCTTTGCTAGCAAAAAATAACTTTTTACCAATATTTGAAGATATTCCAACATCCATAGTAGCTCAAGCGCGGATGATGGTATTGAGCTATCCTCATAATCCTACCACCGCGATCGCGCCCCTTTCCTTTTTCGAGCAAGCAGTCGCCTTTTGCCGTCAACATAACCTAGTTTTAGTTCACGACTTTCCCTACGCCGATTTAGTATTTCCCCACTCCCCCACATCCCATCCTGACATCCGCTGTTCCACTCCTTCAATTTTACAAGCAGATCCCAATAAAGAGATTTCTATTGAATTTTTTACATTCTCCAAATCTTATAATATGGGAGGATTTCGCATTGGTTACGCCATTGGGAATGCCGAGTTAATTAAAGGATTGCGACAAATCAAAGCCGTGGTGGATTTTAACCAGTATCAGGGAATTTTAAATGGTGCGATCGCGGCATTACAGGGATCGCAAGATGGTGTCCAAGAGATGGTTACTACCTTTCAAAAGCGGCGAGATGCTTTTGTGGGGGCATTAAACCGTATTGGTTGGGAGGTTCCCCTACCAGTTGCCACTATGTATGTCTGGGCAAAATTACCGGAAGCTTGGCAAGAAAATTCGGTCAAATTCTGTACTCAGTTGGTTGAAGAAACAGGTGTTGCTGCCTCCCCAGGATCGGGATTCGGCAACGCCGGGGAAGGATACGTGCGGTTTGCCTTAGTTCAGGAACCCGATATATTAGAAATAGCAGTAGAGAGAATTAGCGATTTTTTGCGTCGTTAATGTATCGCCATCGTGGGGCGGGCATCTTGCCTGTTGAGGGTGAGAGACAGGCAAGATGCCTGTCCTACAAGTTTTAGATTAGACGGTAAATTGGTATGAACCCAAGTTGTACAAAGTTTTTCGGTTAATTTTTCTAAAAATCAATTTAAGTAGTTTCACCTAAGTAATTTCTTCTTAAAATTTTTACAAAATCAGGGAAAATCTTCACGCAAGCTTTACCTATTTTGAAGTTGGGCAATCTAGACTAGGAATAACAAAGAGTTAAATGTCTCGGTTTCACCAGCATCCACACAGTATGCAGCCGAGCAGATTGAAGTCTGACATTGTACTAGAAAAACTTAACGGCTCATAGGAAGGAAAATAAAATGCAAAGAACAATGAAAAAATTTTTACTCGGTGCATCTGTAGTGGCAGGTATCAGCGGGATTGCAGGTGCGCCAGCATTTGCGGGTTCCCTTACAGGGGCTAGCGTTTCGGGAGTAGCGGGAACTGACTACTATATATATAAACAAGTTGGCAATCAAACGGTACGCGACGACTCAGCATCTTTAAGCACCGTACTAAAAGGAAGTTGTGCTGTAGCAGCTCAAGCATGTAATCCCGCTGGCTCACCGGGGGGTAATGTAGAGTTATTTGCCAACAGCGAAAAATCCCCACTTTCAACATCAAACCCTCTCCAAGTCTTCAGTGCCCTATCCAATTTCTTGGGTTACAACACCACCACGAGTTTAACAGGTCAAATTGGTGGTAAAAATATTACTCTAAGCAGTCTGAATGCTCTAGACTGGTTTGGTGGAGGTGCTGCTAGCGTCAAAACAGCATTATCTACTGCAACCACATCTATTCAGCGCTCGGCAGCAATCAATCCCCTCTACAACCCATCGAACTTTGCGACTCAGTGGTTTGAGAACACCTTATCTCAGTATAGTCTTCTACCTTCTACAACTATAGGCAAAAAGACACTATTCAACACATTCCTACTCGCTGGGGGATTTCAACGCTTCAGCGATCCTAACATTTCCTATGTTAACCAAGATCCTGATGGACTGATCCGGATTGGTCTAGCAGGGCACTATGATGTTTTAAGCTTGTTAGGACTTCCTGGGAATACACCCGTACAAGCTAGCGAAGTGCTTAAAGTTAGCTACGATGGCAATCCCGCCCAATACAAGTATGGCTACACCGCCGCTCACTCTGGATTGACAGAATTAAGTGATGGAAAATCTCATAATGGTAACTACGAACTGGCAATACAAGGCGCTCAACCAGTACCAGAACCCTCAGCCCTGCTAGGTTTAATTACTGTGGGTGGTTTAGTTGTTGCCAAGCGCAAGCTCAACAAGAGATAAGTTTTGCAACTAACCTAGCTCAGAAAGCAGGTGGGTGTAAATAAACCTCACATCCAGAAACCGGGTTTCTTAGAGAAACCCGGTTTCTATCGCGTACTTCATGGAACTGAAAACTACCAGTGCCCTAGGACACAACTTTAATGTGCTTTGGGGCATTTGCACGTCTTTACATCATAAATAACCGCAATTATACGGAAACTTCATCAAAACTTCATACAGTTGGGTCAAAATATTCTTAAAATCTTATAAAATTAGTAATAATGAAGCCAAATGGCTTAGGAACTTTGGCTGATGACTATCGAGAGTCTCGGTCTAATCGGCATTGCTGCAACCGAGAACTGGTTTTGAGTCTGTGTGCAAAAGAGGTGGAAGGCAAGAGTATTCATTGGGAGACAATAACTCCCTCAGTCTGCCATAGTTATGCAACTGCTCAAGTTCTCAACCCTACGGAGATACCCTAATGACAGGAACAATTAAAAAATTTTTACTCAGCGCTTCAATGGTGGCTGGGATGAGCGCGATCGCAATTGCCCCAGCTTCTGCTATCAGCATTACCAGCGCAACGGTTACCGGAACAGCACCAACTGACTTTGAAGTGTGGGATGTTGGTGGTACTCCTGGTATAGATTGCCCGATTGCAGCCACGTCTTGCTTGAAGTCGTCTGGGACAAATGTATCAAATTTAATAAATGTATTAGATGGTACTTTAGCTAGTCCCGGTGGAAATATTGAGTTATTTAAGAGCAGCGAGCAGTTAAACCTGGCTAATTTCTTAGCTTATGACAAAGTTACGAGCTTGAAAACTGACTTTAGTGATGGTACAAGTGTCACCTTCAGCAGCTTGACAGCAAAGGATTTGTTTGGAGCAGGTTTGGATACATCTTATGGTGCAAGTACTGTTGCTACACAATGGTTTAATGATGCCTTTGATGCAAATTTGCAAGCAAATAACATCAATGAAAACCTGCTATTTACTGGTTTGAGTTTGCTAACACAAGGTCAGTTTAGCAACCGAGCTGACCTCTATAATGCCTTTTTAGGCGCAGGCGGGTTCCAGCGAGCTGTAGATCCCAATCTTGCCTTTGTTAATAAAGACGGGAACAATGTAAAATATGGGTTAGCAGGTCATTCCGATTTACTATTTTATGCTCCTCCAAAGCTCAAAACTGCAGCAGCGCAATTTGGTTTGACTCTGAGAGCTAGCGAACTTGTCAAACTTTCCTTTGATGGCAAGAATGAAATTGCCTACTCATTTACTGGTGCAAAATCTAATGTTGCTTCCAAGGATGGTTCGTTCAATTTCACCTACGATGGAGATCCGAAGTTAGTACCTCCTACCACAGAAAAGGTACCAGAACCTTCTGCTGTTCTCGGTTTAGTGGCTGTTGGTGGTTTGTTTGTAGCTACCCGGAAGCTGAAAAAATCTTAGAATTCAAGTTTGAGATTCCACGGTTAAAGGAGCTAAATGGCTCCTTTTTTTATTCTGGTTTAATTTAGCTGTAATACAATATTTTTACAGTGGATTGCTGTCGGATAAAGTACAGAAGAGAAACCCGGTTTGTTCAGAAAAGAAGTACGTGCCAGAAACCCGGTTTCTATAGCATTCGCCAAGGCGATTAGGACAATTGGCTCTCAGCCCCTTGTTAATCCCAGCTTTTGAAATATCCTAACCGTTGTGGCGGTTGCTATATGTAGAGGAGAGACGACTTGGTATCGATCTCACTTTGAGGAAAACTTCATCAAAACTTCATATACTGTAGTCAAAATTGTCTTAATATGTTATGGGTAACGATATTGTCAATATTGATCTAAATGTTCCAGTTGTAACTATTACAGAGAGACTAAAATGACAACCACAATTAAGAAATTTTTACTCAGTGTATCAACCTATACAAGTTAGTGAAATTGTCAAGGTTACCTATAACGGAGTAAACAGCTATCTGTACAGCTTTACTGCCACACCATCTGGGTTATCCAGCCCAGAGACAGTTAAGGCTAATTACGAAGTTAAGTTACCTGGCGCAACTCCCTAATCGAGCTAAAATTCCCTTAGAGGAATTTCAATGCACTGGCAAAAAGACATCTCACACAGGTAACTATGAAATTAAGCTTCCTGGGGTTCAATAGCGGTTTGAATCAGATAAAGTAAATCGTAGTTGAAAGGTAATCCACAAGACGAAGTAATTGGCGTATCTCAGCGAGGAGCGATAGTTGATGCAAATTCACAACCTTTTGTAATGACCACGGAAGGATTTACACCTCTTGATAAAGGGTCAAAATATATACTTTTCTTGAAGGAAATTGATGCTTCAGAATTTCCTAATATGGCTGGGCTATACAGCATAATATCCGTTAATCAAGGTAAATTTAATCTCGATAAATCAGATAAGCAAGAGGAGATGTATGAGACAAAAGATCTACAATATAAAAATCTAAAAGAGCAAATTAGAAGTAAGTACAAGAAAGACTTTGATTCGACACCATAATTTCTACTACCACCCTAAAACCTAACAAAAGGTTGAGACCGATGACTACTCCTGATTATGGTAGCGACTCGCCCCTACCGTCACCAATCCCCACTCCAAAAAACCCCACTCCCTAGCCCTTACTCCCTAATCGAGCTAAAATTCCCTTAAACGATATGGTGAGATTATGGCGAAGGAATCCCCCATCCCTGTGGTGGTTAATGGTGCTGCTGGTAAAATGGGTCGTGAGGTAATTAAGGCTATCAGTGAAGCCGAAGATATGACCTTAATTGGTGCAATTGACCGGAATCCTAAGTATATTGGTCAAGATGCGGGTGAAGTTGCAGGCTGTGGTGCGATCGAAATTCCGATTCTAGATGACCTACAAGCTACACTGGTAATGGCGACTCAGGAAAGAGTACAGGGGGTGATGGTAGATTTTACCCATCCTGATGGAGTTTATGATAATGTACGGAGTGCGATCGCGTATGGTGTTCGTCCTGTGGTTGGTACTACTGGACTTTCTCCAGCACAAATCAAAGAGCTTGCTGATTTTGCCGAAAAAGCTAGTACTGGTTGTTTAATTATTCCTAATTTTTCTATAGGTATGGTATTGCTTCAGCAGGCAGCGATACAAGCCTCGCAACATTTTGACCATGTAGAAATTATCGAACTTCACCACAATCAAAAAGCTGATGCACCTAGCGGTACAGCGATTCAAACGGCTCAGTTATTAGCAGGATTGGGCAAAACTTATAATCAAGCTATTGTAGAAGAGAGTGAAAAATTAACAGGGGCGAGAGGTTGTGTTGCGGATGATAATATTCGCATCCATAGTGTGCGGTTACCAGGTTTAATTGCTCATCAAGAGGTAATTTTCGGTGCTGCTGGTCAAATTTATACCCTCCGTCATGATACTTCAGATCGGTCATGTTATATGCCCGGAGTTCTCTTATCTATTCGTAAAGTGACTCAACTTAAGTCTCTAGTTTATGGGTTGGAGAAAATTTTGTAATTTGTTGTTGGTTGTTTGTTATTTGTTATTTGTTTAAGGAGAAACGAACACCAACAAGTTGCTTTAACCCCTTGCCTACCAATAACCAATAACTAACAACAAATAACCAACAACAAATAACAAATAACCAAAATTATGCTTATTCCTATTACCAGAGAGAAGTTTGAACAACTAATTCCTCTTATAGCCACAGGTCCCCAATATGCCTATTTCTGGGGCAAATTACCCATGGTTTTAAAGCGGCTGCTGATTTCTGTCGTTGCTCTGGTTGTAATTTTCCTGTTGGGATTGGCTTTTGGTGAGGGGTTTTATTTCTTTCGTTTATTATTCTCCATCATCGCTGGGCTTTACTGGTTTTGGGGTCCAATTTATTGGGCTAGTCGGCGGAATTTGGAGATACGCCGATATAAATATAGTGGGTTTTGGCGGGGTAGAGTGTTGGATGTATTCGTGACAGATGAGATAGTTGGTACAGAAGAAACGGTTAGTAATCGGGGTGAGTTGGTGATTGTGGAAAATCGGGAACGACGGCTAAATGTGGAGGTAGGTGATGAAACAGGATTTACGACAATTATGCAAGGACCATTGCGCCGCACTCATAAGGGAATTGCTGAGGGACAAGTTGTTGAGATGTTGATTCTGTCTAATCAACCTGATTTGGGGCGTATTGCTAAAACTAGTGATATTTATATTCCTAGGCTGAATATTTGGGTGAGCGATTATCCTTATTTGCAAAGAGTTATTTTTGCTCAGGTGAGTAGTCAGTTAAGTGAGGCTGAGGAAAGAGATTATCCAGATAATCGTGCTGTGATAAATCGGCGGCGGCGGCGCTAATTTGGGGAGTAGGGAGTGAGTTTTTTGGAGTGGGGAGTAGGGAGTGGGGAGTGGGTTTTTTGGAGTGGGTTTTTTGGAGTAGGGAGTAGGGAGTAGGGATATTAACAAATAACAAATAACCAATAACAAACAACCAATAACCAATAACCAATAACAAACAACCAATAACCAATAACCAATAACCAATAACTACTGATGAATTACAACTCTAGTTCCCATCGGTGCCCAATTATATAACCAACGCGCCTGAGCAACGCGCAAGTTGACACAACCGTGACTCACAGGCGTACCAAAGCTATTGTGCCAGTAAGCACCATGTACGGCATAACCGCCAGAATAGTACATAACGTAGGGAACCTTGGGTACGTTGTAGCCTCTACCTCGCATTCGAGTTGAACCAACTTTAGATTTAATGGTATAAGTACCTGTACGGGTTGGGCTTCTGCGCTTTCCGGTGGAAACGATGAAAGTTTTTGCCCGCTGTTTGCCATTCCACGCAACTAATCGCTGACTCGATAAGTCAACTTCAATCCAGCGCCCTTTGGTTTGGGTTTGGGTGACGCGAGGAGAAGATGGTTTTGCCATCGCATCTTCAGTAAAATTGGGCAGGAATCCCAATCCGGATGCTGTCAGAATCAGTGCTGCACCTATTTTGACAGTTTTTGAGCGGAGGGTTTCTATCAAAGTACGATGAATTTTCATGTGTATCACCATTGTGGTAGTGAGGAAAATTTAGTAAATAGAGCTAATTACTAATTGCTAATAGAATCTCTACATGATTGAATTATTATAAATTAGCCATTAGCAATTAAGCAACACTTCAGTTTATAACGTTAGCCTGTCAATGAGGTTACTTCGTCTACTTTCAAGCCAAGCGCCTCTGCTACTTGTGCTACAGTTAATCCCATTGCCAACAATCGGGGTATGGCATCCCTTCTTGCTTGTGCTTCAGCAAGTCTTGCTAACTCAGTTTCCTGAAGCGCTTGCTGTGCCATATCAGCCCTTTGTCTTTCTTGTTCAGCCCTTTGTCTTTCTTGTTCAGCTTTAGCGCTTTCCAATTCAGCTCTCTCTGAACCAATTAGCAACAAATTTCCTTGATTATCCCACCATCTGAGCCAAAGTTGCTCTTGATTTTGATAACTCCCCCGCCACAAGCCTAATTCTATTCCTAAAGGTTCTATGGGATAATGACCTCGCTCATTTGGTTTTAACTTCTGATACAATCCGTTGAGTAAGCGATATACTTCTAACTTACCACTTTTGATTTCATATATGCCGTAGTAAGGAGTCCGTACAATCCGTTCATAAACCCAAAACTTACCTGGTTTTGTCACCTCTCCTTCCTGAGAGAGAGATAAGGGAGTTTGATCCCGTTCTTCATCACCATTTCCACTCGCAAACTCTAAAATAATAAATGGTGCCATGAATTCTCGCCACAGGACATAGGAACGACGAATCTCACCATTAATTAGAGGAGGTACATTGGGAACATAAAACCAATCTGGTGCTTCCGCACCTCTTTCTGGGGGATCAGTTTCTCGCCAGTAAATACCGCAATCTTGTCCAATCGCATATTGTCCATCGGGATGGAGTTGCGGCAAAACTGGACTTAGGGAATCTGTTAAAAAAATGGCTTGAGGATGTTCCTGAAAGTTTTTCACAAAAGTACCATCTTCTTCTGGTAATTGGGTATGGTCTGGAAAAGAAGGAGGTAGATCGATTTTAGTAAGTGTCTCAGTCATAGTGAAGCTACCTTAAAGAGCGATCGTTCTTTAATTGTGACAGATCTAGCTGATATCGTCAAAAATGATATGCCTTACAGAAAAACTCTATTATGATTAAAAGGCTAACTTAAATGACGCTCAATTCTGGGATCTTTTCTTTTTTTATTGCTAGTCTTATTAATTTGGGCATGACTCCAACCCAGCCCATACCTTCTTCTTATCAGCCCATTGATGCGATCAATGGTGCTGGTTTATACAAACAAATTATCGGGGATGGTAATGAAGCTTATCTCCAAGTTATCGATTTAGGGAAAATCCAAATCGATCAACTAGTTGGTGAAGTAACTAGTAGAGGAATAGATGAGGGAAAATACTATCAAGGAGAAGGTAAATATGATAGCCCTTTCTTTAAAATGAAGTTATTTTCGGAGGTAAGTGACGAATACCAAAAACTCGATGCTGATTCAGTTTTTACTATTATAAATTGTTCTTTCTTTGAACAATATCAATCTAGTTCTCAGTTATCCTTCCCGATTAAACTTAACGGCACAGTTATTACAGGTGGTAGTAGCCCCTACGGACCAATCGCTCAACCCAAGGATAAGTTTTATCGTAACATCCACCTTAAGGCTTTAGTTTGGGATGACAACTCAGCATATATTACAGATTACAATCCGGCTACGGGTGCGCCTTTGAGTGACAGGAGTGTAAAAAATGCGATCGTCAGTTACCAGTATAGCGACCATCCAGCGAAAGTATTCGGTGGCAATCAAAAAAATAGATACCATCTCATCAGTACCTTAGATAAAGATGGTATTAACGGCGACGAGTTGCTATTGATTATGACAGTAAACAAAGCCACAATTGATGAAGCGGCTGATTTATTAAGAAAGTTGAGTGTTCGAGGTGATATTATTACTATCGATGGTGGAATCTCGACTTATTTATTTAATGGGCGGGTGGGAAATATTACCCTACCTCAATCGGTTAATCTGAAAGATAATCCTGAATTCCGCAGCCTCCCACATTATCTGGGATTCAGATATAGAAGTAAAAAGAATATGTAATGACGATTCTTCCCTGGGGAGGGCAATGGCATAATATTCTCTATTCCCCAACTGCATAACCTCGAAACCGCCAGATATACGTGTTGGTGAAGGCGTTATTACCAAAACCATGCACAAGACTCTTCAATATCTGGGATTGACTACTGCTACTTTCTGTATTGGGATTTCCCTCCCTGCTGTAGCTGCTACTCCTAAACCACTAAAAACTACAGATTCTAATCCCACGACTGTGGTAATCCCTCAAAAAGCTGATGAATTTGCAACTTGGGCAAATAAATGCTATGAACTTAAAGAACAAGAAGCACTGACAGCTTGCGATCGCGCTATTGCTCTGAATCCTAAAAATGCGGTAAGTTGGAATAATCGAGGCGTAGCGCTGATGGATTTGCAACGCTATCCTGAAGCACTTAAATCTTATGATAAAGCTGTCCAACTAGATCCCAATTATGCCTTGGCTTGGGATAATCGCGGTTTAGTACAGAGAAAACTGGGAAAATATGAAGAGGCTCTTGCTGCTCATGATAGAGCCATATATCTCAATCCTAAAGATCCTATTACTTGGTATAATCGAGGTGTGGTACTAAGCGATCTGGAAAACTATAGAGAAGCACTTGGATCTTATCAAAAAGCAGTTACTATCGACCCTAATTATACTCTAGCTTGGAATCACAAGGGAGTAGCATTAACTAATTTAGCCCGGTATGGGGAAGCAATTGATGCTTTCAATCGAGCCATTGCAATTGATCCCGATGATGCCTTCGCCTGGGGTAATCGAGGTGTTGCCCTGAATAAGTTAGGTAGGAATGAAGAAGCACTAACATCTCACGATCAAGCAATCGCCATTAATCCCCATGATGCTAGTAGCTGGAATAATCGCGGGATTGCACTGGCAGATTTGAAAATGTATGAAGAAGCGATCGCATTTTACAATCGGGCTATTTCTATCGATCCGAATTCTGCTGTAGCTTGGAATAATCGGGGCGTGGCGTTACAATTGTTGGCACAATATGAAGAAGCTTTTGATGCTTACACAGAAGCAATAAAAATTCATCCCAATTACCAAATTGCTCTCAAAAATAGCCAAGACTTGGTGAATCAGTTAGAACTTAATGCTAACGCTTCATACTAATACAGATAGATCCTTTGCCTAAATACATTACTATTCTTGTGAGTGAAGTAACAATGAAACGAATTTACAAACTGATAATGTTGGCACTACTATCTGTAAGCATAACCTTTTTGGGTTGGGGAATACTAGTAGAAGCAGCCAATCCCCCCATCCAATTTATATCACCCAATATTGAACCACCTCAGCGTATCGGTTCATCTTATATGTTACACGGAGGACCTAGCTGTCCGAATTATTACACCCATGCTTTAATCCCAGCCAACCAACTTGGCTTGACAGCGAAAGAAGCACCAATATTATTATTTCATGTCGATAACCGCGATCGCGCTATATCTCCCGAAACAATCAGCTTAGAAATAGAACTACACTCGGCAGATGACAAATATGATGAAGAATTATTGTATAATAGTAGGATATCTGTCCCTACAGTAAAACTCCCCGCCATTATCGGGTTCCGCATACCAGAAATAGTTTACTCGCAGCTTAAAATAGATCAATTTTATCAATGGTCTATGGCAATAAACTGCGGTAAGAATACAGGAGATATCTCCCATGATTCAGACTATATCGGTGGATTCATCTACCCAACTCAATTGGATGCCAAACTTGCTGCTGAAATCGCTAAAGCCAAGCCAATCGAACAAGTAGCCATCTATGCTGCAAATGGAATTTGGTATCAAGCTCTTGATATTTTAACCCAATTGCGAAAATCCGATTCTAATAATCAAAAACTAGCAGGAGATTGGGAAAGTTTATTAAAATCTGCTGGCTTTGACACGAGGTACGATATCAAACTGGATCGACTAGTTAGAGCAAAATTGTGGTTGTGATTTATCCACAGTAGTTACCTGAGTATGCGCTTCGCGCATACTCCGTTGGCGTAGCCTGCGCGAAGCGGATACTCCTAACTCTTAACTCCTAACTCCTAACTCAGGTTAGGTATAATCCCCCCCCATTCCCCACTCCTTACTCCCCACTCGCAATGATGAACGTCGAATATTAAAACAACACCAATCCTGACGCTTCCAAAGAGTTGCAACTACCCAATCATGCTGTTCTAATGTATCAGCAATAGGTTTAGCTTGCTCTAATAAAATACCACTAATAATGCCCCAACATTTAGGACTAGCAATTGCGCTCATCCCTGGAATTAAATCCATAATCACTTCTGCTAGAATATTACAGAGAATGCCATCAACGAGTTTGCCGCCCGTCAGCTTAATTATCCGATCCGTACTACCTCTTTCCACTACCAAACGTTCAGGACTAATCTGATTAAGTTGTCGGTTACTGCGAGCCGAGCGCACTGCTAAGGGATCGACATCTACAGCATAAACCTTACTAGCACCCAATAACACAGCCGCAATAGAGAGAATACCAGATCCGCAACCAATATCAGCAATAACAGTATCGCTTTCATAACCTAATCGCATTTCCAATCCGTCTAAACAGAGTTGGGTGGTGGGATGAGTACCCGTGCCGAAAGCCGCACCGGGATCTAAGCGTAAAAGCAGCCTGTCTGAGGATTCAGGTACAGGTAACCAAGCAGGATAGACTAATAAGCGATCGCCAATTTCCTGCGGCTGCCAATATTGCTTCCAACTACTCGCCCAATCTTCTTCATCAATCAAGTGCCACTGGGCGATTGGTATGGGCAATCCCATGTTGAGAGCATCCTGCCGGAGCCACAGAGAAAGTGCCGCTAAATCCAATAACTGCACTTGAATCTGAGGTAAGTAAGCCCTCACAATTTGAGAGTTGCCCTTAATCTCCGAGGAAGTGCCCCGAAAGCCAAATTTCTCTAGCCGCCAAAAGATGATATCTTCTAAGGCGGGATCTGAGAGAATTGATATTTCCCACCAGCTATGTGCCATATTAGTCGTTATTTGTTAGTTGTTAGTTATTAGTTGCTAGTCATTAGTCATAAGGACAAAGGACAACCAATAACTAACAACCAATAACTAACAACTACAAATTTACCGTGTAAGCATCCCGAATTCCAGAAACTTTGATAATTTCTGCCAAAATTCCTTCTGGTAGGGGATCGTCAAGGCTCAACACCATAACCGCATCACCGCGCACGATTTTCCGTCCTACCTGCATACTGGCAATATTGACATTAAAACTGCCCAACAGGGAACCAATTTTACCAATAATTCCCGGCATATCCCGATGGAGGGTAAAGAGCATGTGGTTACTGGGTGGAACATTAATCGGGAATTCGTCAATACTAGTAATGTGGATTTCTCCATCTCCCAATAGCGCACCTGTTACTGAATGTTCCCCTAAAGATCCCTTGGCGGATAGATGGAGCGAACCTCCAGCATAATCTTGAATCGAGGCATCCCGCGTTTCAATCACGCGAATTCCGCGCTCTTTGGCTTCAATCGAGGCATTCACGTAGTTTACCCGCTCGCGCAAGGCTTGAGTAAGTAAGCCTTTGAGCGCTCCTACCACTAAAGGTTGGCTGTTATTGGTAGCCAACTCTCCTTGCAAGCGTACATTGAGGGAATCAATCCTACCACCTGCTAGCTGACTCACCATGCTACCCAAGGTTTCTGCTAGTCTTAGGTAAGGTTTGAGCTGTTCGAGAACATTTGGAGATAATCCTGGAATATTAACAGCAGAGCGAGCAGGTAAACCTAAGAGTACATCACGAATTTGCTCGGCGACATCAATTGCTACATTAACTTGAGCTTCTGCTGTAGAAGCACCCAAGTGAGGTGTCAGTACAACTTTCTTACCGAGCGATCGCAAAGGTGATTCTCCCAAAGGCTCCGAAGAAAACACATCCAAGGCTGCCCCAGCAATTGTACCTGAGTTGATCGCCTCATAAAGCGCCGCTTCGTCAATAATGCCACCTCTCGAACAATTGATAATTCGAGTAGTGGGTTTCATCTTCGAGAGAGATTCGGCATTAATCAGATTAGTGGTTTCTGGGGTTTTGGGAATGTGGAGAGTGATGTAATCTGACTCACCAAAGAGTAAATCTAGATCTACTAACCGACAACCTAACTGCTCTGCCCTTTCTACGGAAATAAAAGGATCGTAAGCCAACAACTTCATCCCCATCGCCCGTGCTACTGTGGCGACATGGGAACCAATTTTCCCTAAGCCAACCACACCCAGGGTTTTCTTATAGACTTCAGATCCCATAAAGTGCTTGCGATCCCACTTCTGGTTTTTCACCGATTGATCTGCTTCTGGGATGTGGCGCGACATGGATAACATCATTGCTAAGGCATGTTCGGCGGCGGCGATCGTATTTCCTTCTGGAGAGTTTACCACGACAATGCCCTGACGGGTTGCAGCGGGGACATCGACGTTATCCACACCAACCCCAGCACGCCCGATGATCTTGAGTTGTTTACCAGCTTCAATGATTTCTTTCGTCACGCGCGTGCCAGAGCGAATCATAATGGCATCGTAATCGGGGATAACCGCAACAAGTTCTTCAGGCGATAGATTGGTTTTGACATCAACCTGAGCCACTTGAGAGAGAATATCAATTCCAACTTGATCGATTGGATCTGAGACGAGAACCTTAGACATTAACAGTAGGGGGTTGAAATGAATTATACTACTCGCGCCTGGGTGTTCTGATGAACCCTGCCTCTTCTTGCTAAAGGTGCTACAGGCGACAAAGGCGGAATTGCGATCGACTACTATTGTCAGACAATTAGCAGCCACTGACCGCAGTAGGACATTTTAATCGCAAAGGGGTAACTAAATCCCCGATCGACGGAAAGATTTTAAATTTCCAGAAACCACAGTAGCTTATCGTCAAAGCTATAAAATAGCGTGTATTGTCTCGAATTAGGCGATAACTATAGATTTTTTTCTATCTCTAAAAATAAAAACACCAATAAGATCAATGGTTTTTTTACCAAAAATTAACCAAAGAAAGATACGAGTATATTTTTAAATAGAGCTTCATCAAAACTTTACAGGAACTTCATGAAAACTTCATAAAGAAGAGCTTGACTTTACCTTATATTCATAAATAGTTTAATTCGGGCAAAGATCCAGTACGAATAGCTCTCGCGATCGCGTGTCAAATATTTACCTTAATCTCGGCAGAAGGCTCCCGTTATCGCAAAGGGGGTAAGCTCAAGGCGAAGATGTCCCTTAGTTTATACCGTCTTGGCGGAAGATCTCTCCGCTAGTAACAGCCTTCTGATTTCAATCAAGATCTGATTTCCATCAACCAACATTAGAGGAAGAAAGATGAAAAACATCCTGAGTAAACTCGCCGCTACCGCAGTGACTTATGCTATTTTATCTGTAGCAAGCACTCAAGAAGCCCAAGCGATCTCGTTCAACTTTGACTGGCAGGGGGATGGTGGCTATTCAGCAAAGGGGATGTTCAGCTACGACGAAACTACAGCCCCAACAATCATTTCCGAAAGTGGTGCTGGAGCGACTAATAACCTAGAATCCTTAATGGTCTCTTTCTTCGATCCATCCAATAATCCGCTCCAGTCATTTAATACTGTTAGTAATGGAGGATCTCAATCTTCTTTTTTCCAGTTTAATTTTGATACTTCTACTCAAACCCTGTTTGGTGCTTTTAACGTAGGAGGAGGTACGGGTGTAATGGGAGAACAATTCTTTAGTGGAACAGTTGGTAGCCTCTTGCGATTGCGTCAGGATGTGGATCAAATGGGAACTTCAATTGAATTAGATAAAAATTCTGGAGCGATTACAGTTACTGCCAAATCAGTACCTGAACCCACTTCTATTTTAGGCTTATTGGCATTAGGTGCAATGGGTGCAGGTTCAATCCTTAAGAAGAAGCAAGCTTAAGGCAATAAACCTGCAGGCGCTCTAAACCTGTCATTGGTGAGGAGCGCTCTCTATTTATAAGTTGAGGATTTCCATCAACATTAGAGGAAGAAAGATGAAAAACATCCTGAGTAAACTCGCCGCTACCGCAGTGACTTATGCTATTTTATCTGTAGCAAGCACTCAAGAAGCCCAAGCGATCTCGTTCAACTTTGACTGGCAGGGGGATGGTGGCTATTCAGCAAAGGGGATGTTCAGCTACGACGAAACTACAGCCCCAGTCATTATTTCCGAAAGTGGTCCTGGATCGACTAATAATTTACAATCCTTAATGGTCTCTTTCTTCGATCCATCCAACAATCCGCTCCAGTCATTTAATACTGTTAGTAACGGAGTATCTGAATCTGGTTTTTTAGAGTTTAATTTTGATACTTCCACTCAAACCCTGTTTGGTGGTTTTGACGTAGGAGGGGGACAGGGCATAATCGGAGAACAATTCCTCAATGGAACTGTTGGTAGCTTCTTGCAATTGCGTCAGGATGTCGATCAAATGGGACCTAAAACTGAAATTGAATTAGATCGAAATTCTGGAGCGATTACAGTTACTGCCAAATCAGTACCTGAACCCACTTCTATCTTAGGTTTATTGGCATTAGGTGCAATGGGTGCAGGTTCAATCCTCAAGAAAAAGCAAGCTTAAGGAAATAAACCTTCAGGCGCTCTAAACCTGTCATTGGTGAGGAGCGCTCTCTATTTATAAGTTTAGAATTTCCATCAATATTAGAGTTATAGCAACCGCTGTGGTGGTTACTATATTCACAAAAAATTAAAATTACCTACATATCCTTATCGGGTTCAAAACCGAACCCGCCTTTCATCCCCGGACTAAAGTCACGGGGTTTTAACGCTATTGTCTTATAATAGAAGATCGCCCCGATTTAAACCCTAGTCCCAAGCCCCAAGCCCCTTATTTAAGATCTCATGAATTACCTAGTCGCTGTCTTAAAAGATCGTATTGAAGCTGAAGAAGCCTACACAGCCCTGGAAAAAGCAGGCTTACCCCTCCGGCAAGTCTCAATTCTCGGTAAAGGATACAAAACTGCTGATGAATTCGGGTTAATCGATCCTAACGAAAAGGCGATCGCACAAGTCAAGCAATTAGCTTATTGGCTGTTACCTTTTGGCTTCGCCGCCGGGTATACCTTTAATTGGCTGACTCAGTTTGACTTATTTCCTTGGGCGGGTAGTGTGGGAAATCATATCATTGGTGGTATATTTGGTGCGATCGCGGCGGCTATGGGCAGTGTTTTCGTCGGTGGTGGCGCTAGTTTTGTGTTCAATAGTGGTGATTCTTTGTCTTACCGCAACCGACTCGATGAAGGAAAATATTTGATTGTGGTACAAGGTACTGAGAGTTTGATTCAGGAATCAACTAGAATTATCAAACAATTCAAGCCCGAAACTATTCAAGGTTATTCTGATTAGTTGGTTATTGGTTGTTGGTTGTTGGTTATAACTGACACTAATTGCAAGAAGCGAAAGCGATTGGAAATCGCGGCTACACAAACAAAGTCCGCCTTCGCGGACTAAGA
>NZ_JAMZMM010000429.1 GCF_024178385.1 Limnofasciculus baicalensis BBK-W-15
ATCCTTCATCCTTCATCCTTCATCCTTCATCCTTCATCCTTCATCCTTCATCCTTCATCCTTTTGATATAATAATAGATGGGCTGTCTGTAGGAGAAAATAATCGGATGCGTATCAATTTCACGATAGTCGATTCTTCTCTGGGTAGTTTGGTAGTTGGAGCTACTCAACAAGGGATATGTGCTGTTAATTTAGGTGATTATGATTCTGTGATCAAGACAGGATTTTTAGCTCAGTATCCCGGTGTAACTGTTCATCTTGATGACACTGGAATCAGGAAATGGGTTGATAGGATTAATAATTATATCAACGGTGAGGAATTCGCCCTTAATTTACCCTTAGATGTCAGGGGTACTGACTTTCAGCGGCAAGTTTGGCAGGCGTTGCAAACTATTCCTTATGGTATGACTAGCACCTATAGTGAAATTGCTGAAATTATTGGTTATCCTAAAGCGGCTAGAGCTGTAGGTAATGCTTGTGGCGCTAATCCAGTAGCCTTGATAATTCCCTGCCATCGAGTCGTCGGAAAAAATAACAATTTGGGTGGCTATCGCTGGGGTAGGGAATGGAAGAAAACTTTGCTAGCAATGGAGCAAGCTGCGATCGCAAGTTAGTTATAATGAATTATAAACATAATTATTCTAACTATAAAGACGAATTGCCAAAACCGCCAGTGGCTATCAGCCACTGTCTCATAGCTAAAGTCGTCTTTAGACGACTGAATAATATATATTATTAGTCCATTTCAATGGACTTAAGCTATAAGACAGAGAATTTATTCTCTGTCGGTTATAGCAATTAGTAGCAACGGATATCGATTGGACAAGAAACTTCGATTTTTTGGACAAAGAATTGCAACAAGTCGTGCAAGATATCGAAGATTTGCGGCAAATTTATATCTCTGATTTATCAGGAGAATAGCTTGCACAGCTACACCACAGATAACGATTGTGGTTTGTTACCCAAGGGTAACGCACCCTACAGATACTAAATCACAAAAGGCGATCGCAAAAATAATCCTGATACAATTTACATCTGGGCATACAATCATTTCCGCGTAATGTCACTAATCCCATACTATTTAACTTAAATGCGTGGATTGAGGGTAATCTAACGGGAATAGAATCCCTCACAACTTCTCTCATCGCTACTATCAATTCTGGATACTTTTCCAGATTCCACAAATGTCGTCGCAAATGATCCGTGTAAATACCTGCCTCAGTAGGAGCTGATTTTAATAATTCTTCTAGTGTAACACCATGACGAGCTATTCTATACATTGCTAATCGAATTAAATAGGGATGCCCTCCCACTAACTCCATCAATTGTTCCACTTGATTTGTCGGCCAATCTAATCCATGGCGTATCGCTAATTCTGCTACCTGTTGCCCATTAAACTCTGGCAATTCAATCGGCAAACCCACATTAAACGGAGACTTATTTATATCTAAAGGAATATATACTTCTGTAGAATGAACCACCACTAACCGCAATTTTTTCCAAATATCGCGCCGCTTGGCTTCTTCGTGGAGGGATCGCAATAATCCAAAAAAGTCATCAGCAATTTCCGGAGATTGAAATACTCGATCCACTTCATCTAACCCTAATGTTATAGATGTAGGAATTTCTGGTAATAAATACTGTTCAAAATAAGCCTTACAACTTTGATTACTACCAATAATTTCAGCTAACTGAGCGTACTTCGCTAATTGCTCAGTATTTAGTAGTCCTAATTCCATACTAATACTGGCACAAAACCACTGTAAAAAAGTATCCGAATTAGCAAATACGCGCTGATTTGCCAGTTGTAAACTTAATGCCACACTATGGGAACCTTCCCTTTCCGCATGATGGAGAATCCGTGCCATCAGGGAAGTTTTACCCATTTGTCTGGGTGCTTTAATCCGGATTAATGCACCAGGTTTGCTAATGGTTTCATAACATAAAGATTCGATAGGCAGACGATTTATATAAAAATGAGATATTAATTCAACTTGCCCTTCAGGTAATTCCGGTGCGGCGACTGGTAGAGGAGTTTCTGAAGTTGGAATTATTGCTTCTTTTCCTATCTTTCTAATTGCACTCCACTCCACTGCTAATTTATGATTCGCGGGGAGAGAGGTACGGCATTCTGTAAGGATTTGGAGTATTTCAGAAATGAGAATTGAGGGATTTTCTGTACAATTCCACTGCCATAGCTGAATTCCTTGTAAAAGTTGAAGTAAGTCAAAGGAAAGAGGAGTATTTAAGTCGAGACAGATGGGTAAAATGGCTGGTTTTTGGGGTGTTATCTGGTGCAATTCTTTGGCATGACGCACATCTTCTAATAAGATTTCACTGATAACAGATTCTTGAGATATTAAAATTAACCAGTAATCAGATTGTTGGAGAGAGGAATTGAGAGGAGTGTTTTTCCCTGGAATAGAAACATGATGATTAGCGGCAATTAAAGCATCTTGTAATTGTTGACTTAAGTGAAGTTGTAGGGAAGATTCGCTGATGAGAATATTGAAACCAATCCCTTGTTGTACCTCCTTGGAGTGAGGATAATCCTGAAAGTCAGCAATATCGCGCCACTCCTGCCCCAAGGCGCGACAAATTTCGATAAAATTCACATAATCAACAGGTTTACCATTGAGGAAGTTACTGACAGTCGATTGGGCGATGCCTAATTCTTCCGACAGGAGTTTCTGGCTAGGGAAGCCATTTCTCAGGAGGGAGGATTTGACAGCGGTAATGGCTTGGGCATGGATGAATAGGGAGCGCGGCATTACTCAAATTTGGTTTAGATACTGCAACAATTTTAAATCGATCTCCGCCCCAAAGTCGATGAGAAGTCAATCGATACTCGAAGAAGTCAGTGCGTATCTCGCATATCGACTGGATTTAATTGAAATGAAACTAAACTGAGCTACTGAGTCAATCATTGAGTCAAATAATGAGTTAAATAATGAGCTGTCAAGCCTAGATGAATAGTGGTAAGCTAAAGGTGTGGTTCGGAAAACCCCAAAACTAATTCATAGCAAGCATTTCAATGCGTGACTTAAGTCAGTGGGGATTTCAGATACCGACGGCGTTTAATTGATATTAAACCAATTCCATGATTGGGAAGGTAATTATGCAACCAAGATTCTCAAGCATTCTGATTAACACCGTTATTGCTGTCATCCTGTCTCAAGGAATCTCTATCCTGAATCGGACAGATTTGGCGAGATCTCAATCAATCAGAGAAACTGTACCGCAATTATTAAAAGATAGTCAAGATGGAAAAGAAAAGGATACCGAAACCTACTTAAATCGCGGTATTACTCTCTTTCAGCAAGGAGACAGCAAGGGCGCGATCGCTGAATATAGTCGAGCAATTGAGATTAATCCTAACTATACCGAAGCATATGTCATGCGCGGTATTGCTCGCTATCAATTAGCAGAGACAGAAGGGGCTATATCTGATTTTGATAGAGCAATCCAGATTAATCCTAACTATGTGGAAGCATATGTTGTACGCGGTATTGCTCGCGATGGATTAGGAGAGAAAGAGGGATCAATTGCTGATTATAGTCGGGCAATTGAGATTAATCCTAACTATGCCAAAGCCTACTTATATCGAGGTAATGTTCGCGCTCAAATAGGAGACACAGAGGGAGCGATATCTGATTACAATCGAGCAATCCAGATTAATCCTAATGATGCTAATCCCTACTACAATCGGGGTGTTAGCCGATACGATCGAGGAGACAAAAAGGGAGCAATTGCAGATTTTAATCGAGCAATTGAGATTAATCCTAACGATGCCTTAGCTTACGTTATGCGCGGTAATACTCGCGATGATTCAGGAGACGCAGAGGGGGCGATATCCGATTACAATCGGGCAATTGAGATTAATCCTAATGATGCTAATCCCTACTACAATCGTGGTGTTACTCGATATAGGCAAGGAGATAAAGAAGGAGCAATTGCTGATTATAGTCGGGCAATTGAGATTAATCCTAACTATGCCAATGCCTACCACAATCGGGGTATTACTCGCTCTCGCCTTGGAGACAATTCAGGAGCAATTGCTGATTATAGCAGGGCAATTGAGATTAATCCTAACTATGCCAATGCCTACTTAAGCAGGGGTGCTATTCATGCTAGACTAGGAGATAAAAAGAGTGCGATCGCAGATTTCGATCGAGCAATTCAGATTAATCCTAACTTAGCATTAGCTTACGCCAACCGAGGTGATATTCGCGCTCAAATAGGAGACAAAGCAGGAGCAATACAAGATTTCCAGAAAGCGGCTGATTTGTTTAAACAACAGGGAAATGAAGAGTCATATCAGGAAATACTTAGGGTACTCCAGGAATTAAAGCGACAGTAATTTTAATCTAGGGTGGGCAGTCTCTCTGAGAAGTTGAAAAACTGATTATTAGGCTAGTGGAAACTGCCCAGACTACAGTCCTTACCAGTAAACCTGTTATAGTAAAGCATTAGTTTTGATTTTGATTGACTAAATATTGCAACAATTTAGCTTTCATTTTGACTTCCATAGCATCTCACTTTAAGATAAAATCACAATCGGGACTTACGGGATTCACAAGACTACACAATTG
>NZ_JAMZMM010000058.1 GCF_024178385.1 Limnofasciculus baicalensis BBK-W-15
CTTGTCTCCCTTGTCTCCCTTGTCTCCCTTGTCTCCCTTGTCTCCCTTGTCTCCTGATTCCCCATTCCCCAATAACTGCGACTGTAATTCCCGTGCCGCCTCAAAAGCGATAGGCATCATATACTTAAGCTCTTGCCGCCGAGAAGCAGGTACAATTGCGATCGCAAGTTGTCCCGGTGCAATCCCCAAAGCCGCCCTTGCTTCCTCCCGCTGCGGACTAGATTTCATCCGATCCACTAAAGGGTGACCCACCCATTTTACAGTAGCGCCTTTTTTAGCAAAATAATCTGCTTCCCCAGGAAAAATGGCTAATAATTTATCAGTCATCTCCACAATTCTCATCGTATCGCGAGGCACAATAGATCTTGCTGACCAAACCCAATCTTGTGGAGCAATATAATAAATTATCGGTATCTGCGGCATAAAATTCCGGACAAAACGACCAATTCCCAAATTTGGTCCCATGTAATCAATTAAGATAACCAAATCAGGTGGATGTTGTTTTAGATAATCTTTAGCACGGCGTTGGATTTGTAAAGTAGGCAAAACAAAAGGCAAAGATTCCCACAACCCAACCGAACCAATACTAGTAGTATTCCCCAATAACTTAGCACCAGATTGTGCCATCTTATCGCCCCCTAGGGCAACAATTTCCAACTCCAATCCCATCGATGATGCTTGAAGTTTCAAGGCATCAATTAACATTGCCCCGTGCAAATCACCAGATACTTCCCCCGTGCTGATAAATATAGTTTTTTTCATTAGTTATTTGTTGTTAGTTGTTGGTTGTTTGTTATTGGTTATTGGTTGATATCCTTTTAATATGACTTCAAAAATTCCTCAAACAAACCAAAAATATCAATCTACTCTTTGCGTACCTTTGCGAATTCCTTTGCGCCCTTTGCGTTAAAACATTATCTCCTGCATCTAACCGATAACCTCCATAAACAACCAACAACCAACAACAAATACTCAATCCTCATGCTTAAGACGACGGCCGGGAATTAAACCACGTCTTCCCGGCATTTGAGATAACCGTAAAAAGCGGCATAAATGCTGTAAATCTTCGCTATCCGGTAATAAATTGAGAAGTTCTAGAGATTCATTTAGAGTATGTCCAGAACGGTAGAGAGTGCGGAAAGCCTTTTTGAGTTGTCCAAGCTCTTCTGCGGACATTCCAGCCCGTTTTAGACCCACGAGATTGAGCGATCGCACCCGTGATGGATTACCTTCCACTAGCATATAGGGTGGCACATCGCGATCGATGCGACTCATACCACCAACCATAGCCAAACGACCAATGTGGACGAATTGATGAATACCCAAAACGCCACCAATAGTTGCTTTCGACTCAATATGAACGTAACCCGCCAAAGCGACACTATTGGCAATCACCACTGAATCTCCAATTCTGCAATTATGAGCAACATGGACATAAGCCATTAATAAATTATTATTACCGATAGCAGTTGCTGCACCAGCACCTGTTGCTCGGTTAATAGTGACATATTCTCTAATCCGGTTATCATCACCAATTCTGACCCAACTTGGCGCACCATCATACTTAAGATCTTGGGGAGCCAAACCAATAGCTGCTCCTGGAAAGATTTGATTTCTTGCTCCAATTTCCGTTGGTCCCTCAATCACCGCATGAGCGCCGATAGTTGTATCTGGTCCTACCTTCACATTATCCCCAATCACCGCATAAGCCCCCACCTCAACAGTTGGATGCAATTGGGCATCTGGATGAATTACAGCAGTCGGATGAATCAATGTTGTTGCCATCATAAGTTATGATTTTTATAGCAGAGCCGATAGATTTCGGCGCGAATGATTGACTTGACAAGTTTGGCTAAAAAATAGTTAATGCCAAAATTTCTAATCAATTTGGTTATTGATGCTAACCTTCAAACCTATATTGATGATGGGATAGGGAATGATGTTCGTCGCCATATTTTTCAGATTCACCCCCCTTCAAAGCCAGACTTTGAAAATTGTCCCTTCAGGGTTTTTAGGTATAATAAGCCAGACTTTGGTGTTTCCTAACTAGGAGAATTAAGAACCAAAGTCTAAATTTTAGATTGACAGCTTCTACCCCTTTAGAGTTAGCGCTGGTAGTCTATCATTCAACCAAAGAAAACATCAATTCCCCTTCCGCGACTCGTTGACCATCAACGACAGCCCTAGCCTGCATCTTTCCAAAACGACGGCGCTTTACAGATAGAAGTTCCGTGGTCATTATCAGTTGATCTCCGGGTACAACAGGACGACGAAAGCGAACTTTGTCAATCCCAGCAAACACAAATAAGGTGCCATCCATCTCTGGCATCTGAGTTAAGACAATGCCACCTACTTGAGCCATCGCTTCTACAATCATTACCCCAGGCATCATCGGCCGTCCGGGAAAATGCCCTTGAAAAAAGGGTTCGTTGAAAGTGACATTCTTAAGACCAACTGCTAGCTGACTAGGAATATATTCAATAATCCGATCAACTAATGCAAAGGGATAGCGATGGGGTAGGATTTTTTGAATGTCTTCTAGGGTGAAAATAGGTTTATGTGATGGCTGACTAGTTGACAGGTTGGCATTGTCAGTTGAGTCATTGTGAATGTTAACGTCGGTGACTATAGACATGAGCAAATTGAGTTGGTTGTTGGTTGTTGGTTGTTGGTTGTTGGTTGTTGGTTGTTGGTTGTCCGTGGTAGAAATAACTGAGTAGTTAATTCTACCGCTCTTCCATATCCCAGATTCCCTCCTCCCCTTCTCCTGGGCCATCCCTGCTCTACTCCTCCCCTCCTCCCCGACTCCCAAGTGCCAGGGCGAGGGCTTGAGCAAGTTGGACATGCAAGTTGTGGCTGGCTTTGTAGGCGAGGAAGTGAGCCACAGGGAAAGTTCCCAATAAACTTAAATCCCCTACTAAATCTAAGAGTTTATGACGCACTGGTTCATTTGAAAATCTTAAGGGAGGATTAAGCCATCCTTGTCGATCGCAAACCAAAGCATTATCCAAACTACCACCTTTAATTAAACCCCGACTTCGCAACCCCTCAATTTGGTGCAACAAACCAAATGTACGTGCTGGTGCAATTGAAGAGGCAAAACTCTCCTGAGATGGTGTCCAGCTATACCATTGATTGCCAATGGCAGGAACATCAAAGTCAATCCCGTAAGTAAATCGGAGAGTTGGTGCTGGTATCGCCGCAACAAAGGCATCCCCTTGATATATCCAGATTGGTTCCTTGACACAGGGGTGCAGGGGAGAAAACTCAAAACGCTCTCCCTCTTCTTTTGATCGCACAATTCCGACTTGTGCGATCGCCTCTACCCAATTAAGTGCCGATCCATCCAAAAGCGGCACTTCTGAGCCATCGATTTCAATCCGGGCATCATCAACCCCACTGCCTGCTAGTGCAGCAAGCAAATGTTCCACGGTTCGCACTGTAGCAGCAATCGGAGCTTGGCAGTCATCATTCTCCCCATTCCCAAAAATCCACTCCCCATTCCCCAATTGAGTAGAAAGTGTAGTCTCGCAAACCGCCTCCACACAAGCTGGGATAATCTGCGATTCAGGTAAATCAACTCGCACAAAATAGCGTCCCTCACCTGCTTTAGCTGGCAATACCCGCACATTCGTTAAAATCCCGCTATGTAATCCCACACCAGAACATTCAAAGGCTGCACCCAAAGTGTATTTGGTCATTTCTTGTTTGTTGTTAGTTGTTTGTTGTTAGTTGTTTGTTGTTAGTTATTAGTTGTTAGTTGTTAGTTGTTAGTTGTTAGTTGTTTGTTGTTAGTTGTTTGTTATTAGTTATTAGTTGTTTGTTGTTTGTTTTTTATTAGAGCGCTGGGCGGGTGAGTTGGGCAAATATAAACCCGGTTTCTTAGCAGGTTTATATTGTATACTTCAAATAATAAAGTACATAGAAAATTGATTATTTGATAAATCAACAACCAATAACCAACAACCAATAACCAACAACCAATAACAAATAACCAATAACAAATAACCAATAACAAAATTAAAATCTCTCTCCAATCCCAAAATGGAGGCGACTGTCACCTTGATCGTTAAAACCATAATCTACCCGAATTGGACCGAGGGGCGACTGTACCCTGACACCAATCCCATAACCAAAACCACTACCCGGTTTGCCTCGAACACCTGCGGGATCTCCAGGTACATCACTACCGGAACCGAGATCGCTGGCAAAGTCAACAAAAAGAGCGCCACCGATTGCTGAGATAATCGGAAAGCGGTATTCAGCGGTGGCTTGGATAAAACTACGACCTGAACCTACATCTCCCTCAGCGTAGCCTCGGACAGAGTTACTGCCACCCATAGAAAAGGCTTCGTAGGGGGGTAAGTCCCCGATAACCGTACCGCCTTGAATGTTAAATGCAAGGGCTTGAGGTCCGGTGGTAAACTTAGTGAAGTTGACGGGAACGTAGTAGCTGTAACTACCTCGGAGGCGATTGAGGAAGATATTCCCACTGCCAACAGGGATAGATTGCTCCACCCCAAAACGTAGAAGAGAACCCTGTGTAGGGCGTAATGGGTTGTTTCTGCGATCGCGTACTGCCCCAAATTGAACTGTAAACAAGTCATCTTTGCCATTGTCACTGAAGCTCAAGTCATTGCCCAATTCATCCTTTGGAGTAAGTTCCCCATCAGCATCTTTAATTTCAACATGTTGAAACTCTAATCCGGCTGAGGCTGTCCATTCCGATCTACTATAGACATCGCGAGACAAAGGACGGGTAAAGTTGAGTCCGCCACCTGTCCTAACTACACGGGGGCGATCGCCATTTGGTAGATTTATTTCTGGATCTCCCCCATCAAAAATTAATGAGATGGAACGACGGCGGAAAGCATTGACAGTGTAAGATGTGCGGTAAGGGTCACCTGCAATCCAGGGGTCTGTATAGCTAAGATCGAATAATAAGGCGCGTTCCCCTAACTGAAATTCTCCCCCTACTGTCTGGTTATTGCCCCCCAGATTTTGTTGTTGATAGCTGATACTACCAAATAATCCACTAGCTGAACTAACTCCCCCACCAGCGGCGATAGAGCCAGTATTTTTCTCAATCACATCTACCACCATTACCACCCGACGCGGATCGCTGCCAGGTTGGAAGGAAAGCCGCACATCGTCAAAGATTCCCAAACCAAAGACGCGACGTAAATCCCTTTCTGCCATCTGACGATTGAAGACATCGCCAGGTTTTAGCTGTACCTCTCGTGTGACAATAAAGGGACGAGTACGACCGCCTATTGGTTCATCTTTATCTGTCAGTATGGGAATAGGTTTCTCATCGTCATCAAGTTTTGGTTGACCATCTTCATCAAGAAAACGTACGCCAATGTCTTCAATTATCCCTTCGGCTACTGCTAAAGTTACGACTCCATCAGGGGTGACTTTAGATGTATCGATCACCTGGGCGAGGGTGTATCCATTATCTTGATACCATTTGTTAACATCTTTGATTCCCTCTTGGAGGCTGCGTAGGTTTAGGATTTGACCGTACTGTTGGGCGAAGATCTTATCGACAACTTCTTGAGGTACAATGCTATTGCGATCTGTTGAGGGTTCGGGGGTAATTGATACTTTCCGCAGGACGGGGTTAGGCTGGACGAGAAAGGTAATCCGCACGCCCAAGGGGGTATCTTTTGGTTCTACATTGACACTGGAGAAGTAACCTGTGGCGAAGACTGCATTAACATCAGATTGTAACTGAGTACGGGTGGTTGCTAGTCCTGGTCTAGTTTGAATTGCTCTAAAAATTTCACTTTGTAATTGTTCTTTCGATCCGGTATAGTTCTGGAAATCAATTACAACTTCAGATACTAACACTCGCGGTTCGGGTTGATTAGGTGACGGTGATGGATTAGGTGACGGTGATGGATTAGGTGACGGGAATGGATTAGGTGACGGTGATGGATTAGGTGGCTGTCTCGGAGTTTGAGCTGTTTGTACTTCACCTTCAGCGGTTTTAGCTGGGTTGACTTCGGTTAATTGTGGTTCACTGACTGCTATCGGAGAAACTTCGCGATCGCTATATGTTGGTACAGCGATGGTAACTGAGTTTTGCCCATTGCTTGGCTCGATATTATTAGCCGTTTCTGTCGGTTGTCGATCTAGGTTACTAGGTGGTGTTTCACCCACACTATTTTCACCCACACTATTTGATGTATTGGTTTGCCCATAGCTGGGGTTGGATATACCGATACTGGCAGTCGCAGCAATAATAGCTGCTAATAAGGGAGATAAGCGCATTGTTTTAATTTCTGACACGTCCACACACCACGAAAATAGGTTAAAGGTTAGAGGTTAGAGGTTAGAGGGTAGAGGTTAGAGGTTAAAGGGTAGGAAGCTATTTTTATAATAAAATAGCCTGAAAACCCCGTGACTATGGATAGGATAATAGATCCTACTCCCTACTCCCTACTCCCTACTCCCTAACCCTTAGCAAGAAAGCACTTTTGCTAAAACTTGCTGATAAGCATCTTCAACATTGCCCAAGTCGCGACGAAATCTGTCTTTATCCATTACCCGCTTATCGGGATCGGTTTCGGCTTGATTCCAGAGGCGACAGGTATCGGGGCTAATTTCATCAGCTAGTAGCATCTCTTGGCTGGAATCCAGACCAAACTCCAGCTTGAAGTCTACCAGAGTGATGCCGCACCGACCGAAAAAGGCGATCAGAATCTGATTAATTTTCAAAGCCTCCTCTTGAAGCAGATTGACTTGTTCTGGGGTAGCTAAGTCTAAGAGTAATAAACGATCCCGCGTTAACAAGGGGTCTCCTAAAGCATCGTCTTTTAGGTAAAATTCTACAAGTGGGTTAGGTAAGATTTTACCTACAGGCAACCCAGTTTGTTGACAGAGACTCCCGGCGGCAATGTTCCTGACTACTACCTCTAATGGTATAATTTTTACCCGCTTCACCCGCATTTGGTTGGGTGCGGGACAATCGATGTAGTGGGTGGGGATACCTTCGCGTTCGAGTAGCTGAAACAAATGGGATGCGATCGCACAGTTTATCTCTCCTTTCCCGGTAATTTTACCCCGCTTTTGGGCATTGAAGGCTGTCGCGTCGTCTTTGTAATGGGCTAGGAGTATCTCTGGCTCGTCGGTAATATAAAGAATTTTTGCTTTTCCTTCATATAGTTGCTGGATTTGTGACATAATTATTGGTTTTCCCGATCTTGATTTTCCTCGCCCTTGGTTCGGCAACACATCTGCCAGACACTAGAGAGGGCTATGTTTGATAGTTTAATCTTGGTTCCAGTCAGAATCGTAACACTTAAAGTCAAAAGTCAAAAGTCAAAAGTCAAAAGTAAAATAGTTTCAGGTTGCATAGTTTGAATATTAGGAGATGACTCATGGCTGACAGATCTGATTTTTTATATCCTCGCAGTCGCTATTACGGGAAGGTTAATCCAGAAAATTTGGTGTTTAATGCTAATTTGCAAGAGTTTGCTCAACGGGTAAGTATTATTTGTAATTTGGAAACTGCGGGTAAGATTTCCGCTGAAGATGCTTATGATAAGGTTAAAGATTTATGGTATGAGTTGAGAAATAGTAAGAATGAATTGGAAGTGGGTGAAAATCCTTTTGGTAGTGGTAAATCTGGGGATGGGATAAGTTAAGTTTAATCCAAAATTTCCACAATTCCCAATTGCCCATCTAGCCAAACTCTCTGCCCATTTGTTAACAATTGAGTTGCATTATGGATATCCATTACTGCCGGAATTCCATATTCGCGGGCGACAATTGCACCGTGGGAAAGCCGCCCCCCTACTTCTGCAATTAATCCTCCCGCCCGCGCTAATAAAGGTGCCCAACCTGAATCGGTATAAGGTACAACTAATATCGTTT
The DNA here is from genome assembly GCF_024178385.1 of Limnofasciculus baicalensis BBK-W-15. Taxonomy (GTDB): domain Bacteria; phylum Cyanobacteriota; class Cyanobacteriia; order Cyanobacteriales; family Coleofasciculaceae; genus Limnofasciculus; species Limnofasciculus baicalensis. The sequence goes on from NZ_JAMZMM010000058.1 coordinate 7,882, forward strand.
GTCGATCGATTTCTGGTATTGTTTGTAAGTTAGTTAAAATCTTTACCCATCCCTCCACTTGCCCGCTACTTGCACCAATTCCTTTTAGTCTCCTGCCAGAAGTTTCTAATGGGATTGGGGATGCAAATGAGGTAGCAGGAGGATTGCCATAAACTAGGGGTGGTATGTTATTCAATTGGCGATGCTCTTCTAATTTTATTCGTCTTTGTTGTATTATTTTAGGTAATTCTCCTTTTAGTCTCCTGTCGGTATCCGCTAGCAATTCCTGAATCTCCCCAAACTCCAAAAAGAAAATATCTCCCGCTTCAGATAATAAACCTGATTCTCGCCAAACTGTTTCTAATGCGACAAAACTCCACCGGAGTTGGGCTAATAATTGAGAGTAAATTTCAGTAACTTTACCTTTGAGATTTAGACGTGCTTGTACCACTTCCGCTTGCCATCGCTGATGCTTTAATCGGGAAGGCATCGGTGGAGGTTGGCAGATAAACTGACTAAATAACTGTCGCACAGATTGGGGATCTTCTTGCCATCGGGGAATTGCTATATCTGTAGCGACTTCGCTTAAGTAGCCGTATCGTTCTAGAAATTCATTAAACTGTTGTAAAATACTATCACCATCGGGATTTTCTGCTAGGGTAGCAAAGAGAAAGGCGGAACTTTCACAAGCAATTTCCTTGAGGTTTAGGAAACGAGGGGCATCTGCTGCTAATCTAGATAGCGATCGCAAACTGGCTACTTCTGGTGTTTTGCTATTATCTAATTCGCTATCTTTCACCTTGAGCAACCCTTGCCGTAATGACATGCTTAACGGGGCAAGAATACTGTAGTATGTTGCTCTTTTTAATGTTTTTAAAATTATTTCTATTCTTTCTAGTATTGCTGCTGGCGGTAATCCTGTTGCTGGCTGACTTTTTAGCTCTTTTATGGTAATATTGAATAATGTTTCTTCATCTAATTCAAAGTCTTTATCTAAATTCCACTCTTTACCCAATAAGCGAATTAATCCAGGTATATTTTTGAGTGTAGAATTCAGTGGTGGCTTGGTAAATTTAGCACCTCTGGTGAGAAATTCCAGGCTTTCTGGTGGCAAGCCCATCCGCCGAAAAATATCGCCCAACATGGTAGCATTAAAGTAGGCGCGGGAGTAATGAAGGGTAGCCATGTCAGTGAAATCAATTCCCTTGGCTTCTTTACCTAAAACTAAGCTAAAAATTTCCCCCCAAACACCACAAGTTAATGGCCTATTAATTGACCAAGTGAGATTTCTAATTAAGCCAGGAATCACTTCTGCCGCAATCTTTCTCGTCCAAATTGGTTGTAGAGTTGTAATTGGACGAGTTTGGAGCAACCACAATTCCTCACCATCATAACTCCATTCTATATCTTGAGGAATCCCGTGATACCGATTTTCTAATTCACGGGCGAGGATAGCAACTTTTTCAATTAAAGCAGGAGGTAAGTCTCCACTTCCTTCTATGTGGGGAGTGGGGTTTTTGGAGTGGGGAGTGGGGGAGAAAATTGCCTCTTCCCTTAAATAAACCCTATACTGTTCTGGTGTCACTCTACCGGATACAACTCTAGTTGCATCTCCTGGTAATCCTTCAATTACTACAGCATCACCTACTTGTGAAATGGGATCTCTACTAAAGGCAACACCGGAAAAAATACCATTAATTTGTTTTTGAATTATTACTGCCATTGCTGTATCTGACAATTTTCCTACCCTGTCGCTATTTAAGGTAGTGAAGTCTTGCCGATATTGGGTAGCTGATGCGTTATTATATGATGCTAAAACTTGAGTAATGGCTTCTTGTAATTCGAGCGGATTAGTCACATTTAAAATACTTAAATATTGTCCCGCTGCCGAAGCTGATTCAGAGTCTTCCCCGATTGCTGAGGAACGGACTACTAGAGGTTCAGATTCAGAAATTGGCAAGTATTGAATTAGCGGTTGAGCATCATCTCCCGGTGGTAAAACCCATCCGGTGGGTACAGAGTAACCCCAACGCTTTAATTGTGATAGGGTAGCTGCTTTTTGACCGATTTTACTAGAATCTAGTAGATCGTCTAAAGAAATAATAGCCTTATCGCCTCTAAAAAAAAGAAACATATTTTGAGATTCTACCTTGGCGGATTCTGGAGGAAGATCTAAATCATCGGGAATTTGCCGATAAATCCAAGCCATTAATAAGCCCAGACAAATCCCCATCAGGATTCTGGCTAAATCGTTGGGGTGGAGGAGTGCTAAAATTAAGGGGAATAAGATTAAAATACCAATTCGTCCACTAGTGCGATCGCGAAAAACAGTAAAACTAATTCCCCCAATTAAAAATATCAATAATACAGCCTTAATATCGTGTACCACAAACCCCCACACTACATTGGTCGTTCCCGCACCTTTACTTATCCAGTAACGACCAATAACTAGTACAATTAGAGCCATTAGCTCTAATGCGGGTGCTGTAGGAAAAAAATAACGAGCCAGTAAGACAGCCGCAATTCCCTTAAAAGCTTCCGAACAGACTGCCAATATACCCACCATCCGTCCGCCGTGGTAGAATGCAGCGGAGACTGAGATGTTGCCAGTACCAAGATCTTCTAGCCTACGACCTGTTAAGCCAGATGTAATCCAGGAAATCAGTGGGATTCCGCCCAGGAGAAGACAGATTACACAGAGAATCAGGGTAAATGCGATCGCAGATAACAGAGTCACAAAATTTTCACTAGTAGTTAAATATAAGATACCTTAGTCAAAAGTCAAAAGTCAAAAATAATGATTAATTCCCCATGCCCAACAACCAACAACCAACAACCAACAACCAACAACGTCACAATCTCCCTAATCGACAAGAAGCATAAATATCGTGATATTCCACATAAAACCTACCATCTCTCACCTCTCTTCGCATTGGTTTACCCGTCCAAATTTCCACAGATACCCACTCTCCCGCTTGTTTAAGTTCGTATCTATTGCCAAAGGGAATTAAATCGTCGAAAATAACTGACCAGTGGGATGGAGAAATTTCCCAAGCTTGAGGCGGTATTATCCCCTCTTGTTTCCGTGCCTTATCGTAAATGGGGATAATAATTTGGGGAATGAAATGTACCCGCGTCACGACAGGATTTACACATCTCCCCTCACGGCAAACAAACTCAAGAATAGTATCCCAATCATAAATAGGTTGGCAATCTCCAACATTCCAATCATCTTCAGCTATACAAATTGCCCCCATTAACCATACCAGCTTTGAGATAATCCGGTTGACACGCTGACTATCGCGCCGGATTAATTCAATTTCTAAAGGGGTAAACTTCCTATTTTTTGGTGTCCAATTGGGTGTCCACAGTTGAAAAGATATGTTCCCGTCAATAGGGATAACTGTCAGGGTGAGATTTGGCGTTGCTTCCTTGGGGCGCAATGCCTTAAGGAGTTCTGAATTAATAAACTCCGACATCGATTCTATTAATGACCAAGACATTAGTAATTAAAACACCCCCTTCCCTCCAAGGGAAGGGGCTGGGGGGTTAGGTTGTTAATACTTCGCGCTAGAGTTTAATACCCAGGTTCCTCTTCATATTCCGGTGTTTTAGTCTTTTCTGGAATATTGATTCGCTGAGGTTTGTAAGGTTCCTGCTTGACATCATCATCATCCCAAGCATCCCCCTCAACTTCATAATCCTCGTAATCATCTGCGTATTGGCGCTTATAAGTATCAGGTTTAGCATATAGTCGCTCTTCTTCGTATTGAGTCGGAGCCTCTGAGCGATTGTCCCATTCATCGCCCCAGTTGTCCTCTTCGAGTTGGGCTTGGGCGTACTTTTTCGGTTCTACCACTTGGCGACGGATGGGTTCTGGTTCTGGTTCTTGCCAATCGTCATCCCAAGTTTCTTCTACAGGCGTAGGTTTCTGTACAGTTTGAGTCATGGGGGGGCGAATGGGAATTCCGGTTCCCAATTGATTCTCCGGTCTAGCAACAGGCGTGTAGTAACCTTCCTCCTCATCTCGCTCCCAAGGAGGTTTGCCAATACCCAGACGTTCCAAAAGTCCCACTGTAAGCTGAATCAGCCGCTCTTGAGACCCTTCAAACACGATCAATCTATCTGGTCCGCTACTGACAATTTCATCAATTGGTAGCTCATAAGTACTAATCATTTGATCGGGAATTTGGGGTAACCCGATTGAAGCAATAATCAGAGATGCTAGATCTCCGTTATCAACATTAAACTTAAAGCCTCGAACTCGACCCAACAAATCGCCAGTTTCGGTAATAACTTCACTGTTGATTAAGGTACTGTAGCCATCAACCTCAATATCTTCAATAACATCTTCATCCTCAACCAGGATGACATCGCCTATTTGTTGAACGCTCGTAAGGAGCATGTATCGTGGCATTCCTGCAACTGAGAGCAAGTTATCTCGCAGCCCCAGAGCCACAATTTCACGTCGATCGATATCTACTAATAGCTCCTTAATGACTCCCAGGCGCTTACCATTATTACGGGTAATCACCTGAGTATTTAAAACATCGGAGCGCTGACGAATTAGTTCACTTCTCATTATGTTTTTCTATCCCGATCTCGACTCCTGCTGGATTGTAAATATTATTCAACATTAAGAATCAAATTTAATCCACTGAATTCCGTTTACTTGGTTGTAGCATCGATAGTACATTTACAAAACTCTATCATCTCTCCGCCCTCCTGGACAGGGTGATGTTAGCTTTGACAATGTTAGTGGTCGGTACTATCTCTCGCATCACTGTCTCCCATAAGACTGTTTAACCTTTGAGTTTTAGAGCGAAAGACTAGCTACGCATCAAACGGGGAAGAACTTGAACACTTGCCACACTTCGTAGGCATTCCTGCCTGAGTCTGGTCAACTAGGACTCTTCTGAGCCACTCGAAGGGAGTCGGTACTCCGATATTAACGGTGGGTTGTTGACGGGTCGGGACAGACTTACAACCATAAACTGGGCAAGTTTAGCCTCTTGTTCGATCATTCTAGCTAATCGCTCGACATTTGCCCTATCGAAAAAGATATCCACTTGGTCAAAGGTGTAGAATGGCTATGGGGGCTAGGGTTGATAGCAGTTGCCGAAATACATAGATTTACCTAGACTTAGACTAGCAAATTCTGTGTAAAACAGTGGAGAGACAGATCGGTACAGGAGTCGAGACTGATCTCCGTTGATTGGAACTTCAGCACTGACGGGGTGTCTCAGTTTGAAGCTTTACGCTAGACTGAAGTCAGTTATTCTCTATCGCCCAATGGCTCAGTCTCTTCAGCAACTTCACGCCCAAATTGAAGCTATGCCCAGCGATCTCGTTAAGGCGATCGTACTTTCATGGCTGACTAATTTCAAGGGTAATCTCGGCGAGTTTGAGCGCCTAATCGCAGAAACTGCCCCTCAATCAAGGGAATATCAGTGGGGAGAAATTAACACAGCACAGCAATTTCAACCCCTAAGTGAAGAACAAATGATTGCTGAGAGTTTGGCTGCCTTACAAGATTACCAGACTCTTAAGATGGGTATTCCCCATCAGGAGGTTAAACAATGGGCAGATAGTTTAGGTAGTGATGGTGAATTGCCATGCCCAAAGTAGTTTGGACGCGCCAATCCCTAGCATCACTCAATCTCCATCACCAATTCCTTGCTAAAACTGACCCAAATCTTGCTGTTAAAGCAATTAAAAAAATTGTGGAAGTTGGAGAAAGTCTGGAAACATACTCGCAAAGGGGCGCGATAGTTGAACAAGCCCCTGGTATGCGTAAACTGTAACCTTCGGAAAAATTGGTTTTGTTCTGCACTATACTATCTTGAATGATGAAGTTGTGATTTTACAGATTTATCATGGACGACAACAACGTCCAACCTAAATCGCTTCTGCCAATCAACCCCATTAGACCTAGAGCGTCAGTCCAGTAGAATCATTCTCATCGGCAGAATCAGTATTTCAGCGATTGTTACGAATTGAAACGGACAACTTCTGTTGTGGCAAATCAACCATTTTTCGTTCCATACATATGTGGATATTTTTGTCAATCTCTTGTACTGGACTGGCGCTCTAGTATGGTTGGTTTATATGAAATTTAGTTCAAGCTTTAATGAGAAACTTCTCATCTAGAGGATTTGCTTAATACTTCGCTCATCTCTGGCATTTCTCCCTCTCCGTACCCCTGATACCCCAAATCATTGCCCCAACGGAATCCTGTCCCTCTCAGACTGCTCAACCTACATAATCCTTCTCGGGTTGGTAAAAATTCCCAACTCTGGTTGGTCGATCTTGACAGTAAAGATCGGCTAGAATGCGATCTAAATCCCCTAGAAATGTGGCCAAGTTCAAAATAGATTCGGCTCATTTCTCCCAAGTCCATATCAACAGCCAGAATGTTAATTTAGCTTGCCAGAAAAATTAAGAGAGTCTCTCTCAAATAAGTAAGAGATTGTCAGCCTTAATCAAAATCGTAGTTATGACACTATCATCTACCTTGATTTGCCCATACTCAACCTCACAAATCAATTGTAAGGAATGTGTAAAAGTCGAAAAACAATGGAATATAAAAAGAGTTATCGAGGACTTAACTCAAGCAAAATGCCAGCATCTTACTAAAAGTGAAATTTGTTGGTTGAGACTCTTGATTTATGGGTTGAGTCCAGAAGAAATCGCTCAAAAACTTTCCTTAGCAAACAGTCATATCAAGTCGGCTCTTTCCACCAGTATCTACAGATATGTTGAGAGCCTGACCGGGCGCAATCTCAAAAAATACAGCCAGGTGAGACTGTTTTTGCAAGAAGCAGAAAAATATGAGAAAATTGAGTTTGAATTAGAGATTGGCAAAGAGATTAAGCTATCAGATATAGACCCAGAGCTTTTAATGTATACCGTCAAGAAATTGGGTATTCAATTTCCCGTAGAATTTATTGTTGTAAAAATCCATGGAAATGAAAACAATGAGTAATAACGATCGACACAATCTAGTTTTAAGATTTGAAGGAACCAAAGATGAGTATAAACGTTTACTCGCTTCTTTCCAATCGGGAGATCTTGAAACCTTGCTCCAGCTTCCGATTCAGGATGTCCGTTTAGTCGGTGCGCCATCGGAGGTACCATCGGTGCGATCGCCAGAGATTGTACCGCAAATCCTGCAACGAGTTTATAACTCCCTTGAGTCTAGCTGGCAAACCGTAGAATCGCTCCTCGCCCCAGAAGCATTAAAATTGGCTCCTGGATGGAGAAGCAGCCGACAGTTAGCAACCCAGGAACTAGAAGTCAAAAAAGCTAGCCACTCAGCAGCACCATCCGCAGGTTTTATGCGCTCGATTAAGTTAGATTTACCCGAAATCAACCAACAGGTAATCTTAATTGTAGCGCTGATGCCCGGGGACTCAGATCGAGAAATAGATGCCCTCATTGAAGTCCGTCCCACCCAAGAACATACTATTCTTCCGCCAGACCTGCAACTGATGGTTATAGACGACAAAGGAGTAATCGTATTGTCCGCTCGAGCGGAAAAAGCCGATCCGAGAATTACCTTTGCCCTGACGGGAAATATTGGAGAACCTTTCGAGGTTAAAGTAAAATTAAATAATTTCAGCTATAGGCAAGAGTTTCCGATTTGAAAGAATCAGCAATCCTTTTTTGAGAACCTCCGGAGAAAATACTGGTGGTAATGACAGACAAACTTGTGGAATTGACATTATTAGGAGATCTCGATCGAGGTATCGGGGTAACTGTAAAAATTCGAGCAGAGAACGGACAGGACTTAGGAGGAGCAGAAGGATGGTTGCCCCCACCCAGCCCCGACTTGCTCGTCCAGTACGAACGCTGGCAGTCAATTCTACAGAGTTTAGCTTTGCCCGGTACTCTGATCAAAGGCAAAGCGATCGCAAAAGGGAACTTCACCATCGAGCAGCAATTTGAGAGCCACCAACGACAACGGGATCGATGGTGTCGCGATTGCGAGCTTGCCGCGCGGGAATTAAGCAATCTGATGAATTCCTGGCTCGAACAATCGGAATTTATCCCCATTGTCAACAAATTAAATGAAACAGTATCAACCTGCGATCCCGTGCGGGTATTACTTTGCTCTTCAAAACCTCAAGTCAAAAAATTACCCTGGAATCTGTGGAATTGGCTCGATCGTGAAGGTCGTCAGGCAGAAGCAATCTTGAGTACCACCCGAAACTCGCCCCAACCTGCCGAGCTACGCAGAAAAGTGAGAATCCTGATTATTTTAGGGCAATCAGAAGATATTAATCCGGCAACCGATTTACAGATTTTGATCGATACATTGGGGGATTGCGCTGAAATTATGCCGCCCTTAGTTAGTCCCAGGCGACAGGATGTGAATCGATGTTTATGGGATGCTAAGATTGATATTCTCTTCTTTGCAGGTCATTCTCAGACTGACGAAAAAAGTGGTAAATTTTATATCAATGAAACTGAGTTTATCAGAATTGAAGATTTAAAATATGCCCTCGAAGAAGCCCGGAAGAATGGCTTAAAATTAGCAATATTCAACTCTTGTGACGGCTTGGGTTTAGCCAGGGAACTTGAAAGCTTATATATTCCCAACTTAATTGTCATGCGCGATATCGTACACGAACGAGTTGCCCAGCAATTTTTAAGGGATTTTCTGAGAGCTTTCGCGATCGCCAAAAAGCCGTTGCATTTAGCCGTATGGGAAGCACGGCGGCGGTTGCAAGGTTTAGAAGCTGAATTTCCTTGCGCCAGTTGGATGCCAGTCATCTTTCAAAATTCCTCAGAACAGCCTCAATATTGGCAGAATTGGTTTATTGCGCCGCCGCGTCATCGCCCCCGAAATCAAGGCAATGTCGTTATGCTCTCGAGCGGGATCGCCACCTTCTTAATTATGTTAGCGCGATCGCTGGGAATCTTAGAACCCTTAGAACTGAAAGCCTATGACTTCTTAATCGCCCAGCGCCCGCCCGAAGCCATCGACGAGCGTCTTTTAGTCGTCGCGGTGGATGAAACCGATTTAAAGCGATACGGAACGCCCTTATTGAGCAATGCCACCTTAACTCGAGTATTACAGATATTACAGCAAAATCAACCCCGTGCGATCGGCTTGGATATTTTTCGCGCTGATAATTCTAGTACCAAATCCGAGCTAGCGGATTTTATCGCTACTTTTCAAAATAATCCAAATTTTATTCATGTTTGCGCCCAAAACATTCCCCCCTTATCGGGATTTTCAGAGCAACAAATAAAAGAGCAAGTTGGTTTCGCCGATTTGTACCCCGACGAGCGCGATAATATCGTTCGTCGCCAACCCTTATGGCAAACCCCTTCCCCCGTTTCCGACTGCCCCAATTCCAACTACGCCTTCAGCCTTCTGTTAGCTCAACGCTATTTGGAAATAGAAAACAAACCCCTCAGTTTTGACACCGGAAACTTACAGTTTGGCACAACCATTTTTAAACGTTTATCCCCTCGTACCGTGGGCTACCAAAAACTTAACGGACAAAGTGGAGAAATTCTCCTCAACTTTCGCGCTCCCGATCGCAACGGTCAAATTGCGAAGACCGTTCCCCTCAGAGACATTTTAGACGATCGCATAGACCCAAAATTCATCAAAGATAAAATTATCCTAATTGGCGTTACTGCTCCACAACTTCAAGACGAGCGCAATACCCCCTACGGTTACCAACGCGGACTCTGGATTCATACGCAAATGGTCAGTGCCATGATTAGCGCTGTTGAAGACAACCGCAAACCCATCTGGGTTTTACCTCAATTTTCCCATCAATGGGGAGACATTCAATGGGGCGATGCGCTCTGGATTTGGTTTTGGTCTTTCCTGTCAGTCGGGATCGCAAGGTTCATTCCCTCGCGCTGGGTTTCCCTACTCGCGGGCTGCGTTACGATGGGTTTCTCGTACAAAATATCACTGGTTATCTTAACAGCAGGCGGTTGGATGCCCCTAATTCCCTCGCTCCTCTCCCTATCCCTAACCGGATTAATCGCGAGTTACGCAGTTTCTCAATTAAAACAAAAATAAACCTCTGAAATCCTCGAACTAAAATGAAACAACTATTAACAATTGCCCTCACCCTCACCCTCGCTAATTTCCCAATCCTCTCCACTTCCGCCAAGCCATTACCCACTCCGCCCCCTGCGCCGCCGCCGCCCGGTAATCCCGTTCCCGGAGGAACTTTTAGTCCTCCACCCCAATGTGGCACTCCAGCCAAAGTTTTGAATGCCTTAATCCCTCAAAAAAACCTCGGATCGTTGTTAATTGGTCAGGGATTAACCGCCTCTCAATATCCTACCTTCTGGATATACCTTCCCTATTCCTCCGAAGACATCTCTTCTGGTGAATTCTCGCTCCACAATCGCAGGGGGCGTAAACTTTATCGAACGTCCTTTAGCCTACCCCAAACAGCAGGAATTATCAGCATTTCAATTCCCTCCGAGCCAAAGTACGCTCTTGAGGAAGAGCAGTTTTATCATTGGTATTTCTCATTAAAGTGTAGCTCGAATGAGAGTTCTACCCCCGACCTAGTTGTCGATGGATGGGTGAAACGAGTAGCGCTAACCTCGGAGTCAGAACGTCAAATTAACGCCGCCCAACCCGATATTTGGTACGATTCCCTGACTCGTTTAGCGAATCTCCGTCTCACCGCTCCCGAAGATGAAAAACTCAAAAATGATTGGATCGACTTGTTGAATTCAGTGGGATTAGAGGCATTGGTACAAGAGCCATTGGTTGGTCCAGTAGGGAATAGCATCGGGTTTTAGCGGCTTGTCCTCACCCCCTAATACCAATTTCCTAAATACTTGCTAGAGATACTCTTCCGGCTCCCCCCTTACTAAGGGGGTTTGGGGGGGTAGATGTGTAGCGCTATTTGAGAAAATTGGTATAACCTCTAATCTTAGCGCAGGAGTGACGGGCGAGGTCTTCTTATGAGCAGTGCTATGCCCCCAACTCTCTCGATCGCAGTTGGGCAAAATTCCCAACTAAAGTTGGGTGACATGGACTCTAATGATCTGCTCTAATTTAAGAGTCACAACGCTATTATCAATATCACAGGAGTAACCATCATGCGATCGCTAGCCACAACCGCTGTAGCTTGCTTACTTTTAGCTCAGAGTATTTGTACCAAGGCAGAGGCAGGAACCATAATCAACTTAACTCAGGGGCAATGGGAAGTTACGGGATCTGATACCGCTAATTGGAATGGTTCAGACTTGTTTTTCGAGAGCCAAGTCGCAAATGGTACTGATTTTGAGATCACTGGTTACTTTGATTGGTACAGCAACCAAACCTATCGAGGACGCGAGTTGTTTTCTGGCACATACACTGCCAACGGTTTTTTGAATTTTACTGGCTTTCAGCTTATCAACCCAATCGCTATTCAGTTGGCTAATTACCAAGCCGAAGTTCTCAGTCCATCACAGATTGGCAATGGAACCTGGAGAGGAGGGGGCATTAGCGGTACATGGGTTGCCACAAATCCGACTGCGATTCTAGAACCGAATCCAGATTCCGTTACGGTTCCTGAACCCAGCTCTGTGTTTTCGCTGGGCATCGTGGCTGTGGCTGGAACAATTCTCAAATGGTATACCAAGCGTAAAGCTCTTTAATAGCTTGTTCAATTAACGCCGTCTCCTAGGTTGGGTTAAAGTAAGTACCTGGCACAAAATTATTTACGCATCCGATTCTCGAAGCACTATATTTTTCAATGGTTTCAGGTCAACCCAGTGTGGAATTAATTTTGTGTACCCACTTAGACAACCCAACACCTATTTGAAATCTCTATTGTCGGCAAATTTCATATATTTGCTGGTAGTTTAACTGATAATATTTCACCTTCATAAAAATTACCAATAACTGCTGGTAGTTCCACAATCTCTTTGTTGTATACCAGGAAAACTAGCTTCGATATTTCCCTGTCTAGTTTGAGGTTGAATTGAAATATGTTCCGATAATTATCGTCACTTTTTAGTATTTGCATTTCTCGCTCGCCAATTCTGTCTAGTTTGACGGTTATGGGAAACTTATGTAGATCTTGACCGATTAATACTTTGACCTCAAATATTCTGCTATCTTGGGTGGGTTCGATTGAAACTACTGTTACATTCATCGTCTTTTCCGGTAAACTCCATAAAGAGTCCAGTATTGTAATAACTCATCTTTTATCATTTTATACCGAGTTCCATCCCACGGATCGCGAATTAGGACATAGCCAGAATTATCTTGACCATCGACAAGTACAAAATGCCCTTTCGGGATACATTATGTTGTATTTTCTGTACCAATTTTCTTACTACTAATAGTATAGATAAGGATAATTCACAAATAGGTTGGCTTGAAGTATACAACCCAACACCTAAGCATAAGCAGCGCTTAAGCCAGAGATGCCTAATTTGAGTTACCAGCCCTGCTTCTCCCTACTTGGGAGAAGGGGCTGAGGGATGAGGGCGCGTGCCTTGATTTAACTGGATCAGGACTTACGCAACGCATCTATCTGTAGGGTGCGTTATGCTCTGCTAACGCACCATTGCCACTATATATAGTGTCACGGCGTAAGTCCTATGGATTTCGCCTTAAGCTGACGCTAATGAGCAGTGCTATGCCCCCAACTCTCTCGATAACAGTTGGGCAAAATTCCCAACTTTAGTTGGGTGACATGGACTCTAATGATCTGCTCTAATTTAAGAGTCACAACGCTAGAGTTTTTAATTCATTAAAAATGTTAGCGATTTATGGATTCAAAGGGTATTAAACATGAAAAAAATTCTTTGTATTGGATGTCTTGTTGTTGCTCTAACTCTAAATGTGAATACTGGCTCGGCAAATGCTCAACAGTATTGGATTAGGTTTCTCGCTGAAATGTTTCAAGAAGTAGGTCCAGAACTAACACGGCAAATTTTACTTTCAATTTTCGGAAATAGTGCTGATGCCAGGAGTGCGGAAAGCTCACAAGGATCGATTTCCTGTGAAGTAATTGATCCTACAGGAAGTCCCCTCAATGTCCGATCGACACCAAACGGTTCAAATATCGTCACAAAGTTGCGTAACGGCACTACAGTTATTCCTTACAAAGTTGCTTATGACGCAAAAGATCGACATTGGATTCTGATCGGAGATGCTGTTCATTCATGGGGTTGGGTTTTTGGTCCCTATGTATCATGCTCGTTTGATTAAGAATTAATGTAGTCTTCTGTCAGGAGTACCATCACTATAGACTGCGTTGTACTTCAATTAACGCAGTCTCCTAGGTTGGGTTGAAGTATGAAACCCAAAAAATAAGCCACGCTTAAGCCAATATATGTTGGATTTCGTCACAACAAAAGCGTATTTTGTCCTAGATTGGCTATGCTCAGTTGATTCAAAGGGAAACTCGATTGTACTAGGCATGAGTAGATGCCTCTCTGTCATCCCGAATCATCTGCATCAGAATGTTTGCAGCTTTTGTTGCGTCGTAGGGCGACCAAACTGGATACTCTGATGCAGAGTGGATTTCGCCTTAAGTTGACGCTAATGAGCAGTGCTATGCCCCTAACTGTCTCGATAACAGTTGGGCAAAATTCCCAACTCGAGTTGGGTGACATGGACTTTAATAATCTGCTCTGATTATAATAAAGATTTAGTTCGCAGTAATCATTAAGGACTAGGCAATATGATTTTAACGGGTACAAGTGGTAACGATACTCTAATCGGTGGCACAGAAAATGATACCTTGTCAGGACTTGCAGGAAATGACGTTCTCAATGGTAAAGCCGGAGCCGACACTTATAAGTTCAATCAAGGAGATGGTCAAGATACCCTCAACGACGATAGCAATGATACCAGCACTGACCAACTAGTCTTTTCCGGTACGGGTTTGACTTCAAGCAATGCGATTGTCACTCGCATCGGTAGCACTTCTGATTTGAAAATTTCCTTTGGTGGGATTGCTGATTCTGTCCTTCTCAAAGACCAGGTTTATAGCACTTCCGGAAACTATGGGGTGGAGAGTGTCCAGTTTAGTAATGGTGTAACTTGGAGTGAAGCACAGCTTTGGAATGCTTATCTGACACTAGGTGCAGCTACTAATGATACTTTGGAAGGTACTACTGCTAACGATACGATTAGAGGTGGCTTAGGTACTGACTATCTCAATGGTCGAGATGGTGCCGATACTTATCAATTTAATCTGGGAGATGGACAAGATACCCTCAACGATAGTAGCAATGATACCAGTCTTGATAAACTGATCTTTTCTGGTACGGGTCTGACTTCCACCAATGCCATTGTCAC
>NZ_JAMZMM010000005.1:0-36142 GCF_024178385.1 Limnofasciculus baicalensis BBK-W-15
CTTCTCTTCCTTCTTCTCTTCCTTCTTCTCTTCCTTCTTCTCTTCCTTCTTCTCTCGCTTCCCTTTTCGCGAAAGTTATTTCCCCTCGCCTGTCTTCCATCAACATTTCCTCTTTGTATAATTCCTCCAATTCTTCCACACTCAAACCCGCCTGATTCGCTATATTCATCGCTTTTTCTAGCTGCGGTATCTCCTGCATTTTTGGCGGAATGACTTCTAAACTTGGCGCTTCTTTGAGAAAGTAGATCCACTTATCTGCGAGACTTTCCAAGTCTTCCAGCTTTTTGGTAAACTTGGGCAATTCCACAAATATCAGTTTTAACGACTTCTCCTGATAGGATATGTCTTCTTCTTCCTCTTGAAAGTAAAAACGGGTAATTATTTTCTCTGTTGATGGGAATAGCTGAAAATCCGTGATGGTTAGGGCAATTACAGGATTAAGATAGGAATATCCTTGTCCCGACTTGAGCTGATGAACGAAGGTTTTGCACAAGTTATAAACTACTCGTTTCTCGAAAGCTTCCACATTCCAGACTTGCATCTCAATGATGACAGTTGTTTTATCCGATAATACTGCCTTAACATCCAAATAGCTATCTTTTAGATCGACAATATCAGCCGGGTTATAAGGGTTGATGATTTCTAAACTCTGGATGACAGGATTGCCTGAGTAGATCATGGCATTGAGGAAGGAAATCAGGATATCGTGACTCTCATCTGAGGCAAAGATTTTCTTGAAGGCAAAGTCAGTTTTGGGGCTAATGAATCTCATATTGCTAAATAGGTAATGTCTTCATCTCGATCCTAACTTAATTTTACCAAAACATGTGCTAAGTTGTTCTGTAGTGCTATTATCTCCATTCTCAAGAATCAGATGCTTCCATAACAGCGATCGCTATGTAGATCTTGCTCAATTTTGAAGCTACTCAGGTTGTAACCTAAAAGATTATATATCATTAAAATTGTTGCTCTTACCACTATCAAAAATGTCAGACGATTTAGATACCAATCAACCCAACTCTCTGGAAATAACTCTCTCTACCTTGCGGGAGGAAGGAATTCAGCGCCTGCGGAACAAATTGCGACGGGGACAACAAGATATGGCAGACTGGAGGGGAGGCAAATTAGCAGTTTCGGCTGTACCTGGTGCAGGGAAATCTACAGGAATGGCTATAGCAGCGGCAATTGCGATCGCACGTTATCAACTCTACAGCAAACGTCAACTCGCTGTTGTCACTTTTACCCGTTCCGCAGCGGCAAGTATTCGAGGTAAAATTCGTAAATATCTTAAAGATGATTTATCTTTACCACAAACTGGTTTTCTTGTCTATACCTTACACGGTTTGGCCCTAAATATTGCTGGTCGCCATGGTGATTTGTCTGGTCTTAATTTAGGCACTTCTACATTAGTAACACCGAGTCCAAGTCATAAGATAATTCGCACTTGTGTGGAGCAATGGATTGTTAAGAATCCCCGTCGCTATTCTATTTTATTAGAGGGAAATGCTTTTGATGGGGAAGAAACGGAACGGTTGCGCCGACAGTCTGTTTTGCGGACGGAAGTATTACCAAATCTTGCTTATACTGTAATTCATGAAGCTAAAAGTTCTGGATTATTACCAGAGGATTTGTGGAGACTCAGCGAACAGATTAACGATGGATACGATATTTTAGCGATAGCGGCTGGCTTGTACGAGCAATATCAAATAGTGACGCGATCGCAAAATTTTATCGATTATGATGATATGATTTTGGCGGCGCTGCGGGTATTGGAAAATGATACTGTTCGTCAGCAGTGGCAGAAGCAGTTTTTTGCGGTATTTGAAGATGAGGCTCAGGATTCAACTCCGCTGCAATTCCATCTTTTGGAAACTTTAGCTACGGATGCTGAAAATCCTAATGCTCCTCTTAATTTAATCCGAGTTGGCGATCCGAATCAAGCAATTAATTCTACTTTTACTCCTGCAGATCCGATTTATTTTAATTGGTTTTGTGAGGAGTGTGGTGGCGCTGAAGCGCCTACTACTAACAATGAGGGTGATGACGCGGTTGCTATTAAGGATGAGGGCGCTGAAGCGCCTACTACTAACGGGGATGGAGTGAGGCGTTTGGCTACAATGGATCGAGCAGGGCGGAGTACGAAAAGTATTATTGATGCGGCTAATTTTGTGTTAGATTGGGTGAATCGTACTTATGGGGAGTCAGTGGCTTTTCGTCGCCAATTTATTCGTCCAGTTGATAGTAACGATCCTCAAGTCGATGCCAATCCTCAACCAACAGGTAGAGGTTTAGAAATTTATCATCCTAAAGATATTTACCAGACGGTAGAATTAATGGGTGAACGGGTAATTGAGTTATTGACTGAAAATCCAGATCGTAGTGCGGCAGTATTAGTAAGGGAAAATAGACAGGGGACTTTTATTGCTCAGAAATTGGAATTCCTGAAACGGCAGTATGGGATTACAGTATATGATGTGGGAAGTAGCGATCGCCATTCTCACATTCCTGGAGAAATTATGGCATTATTGCAGTTTTTGGATCGCCCTCATTCTCCAGATTACCTAAAAACAGCGTTAGAAGTATTAGTAAAACGCCAATTAATTCCCACTCAAGATCTTAATGCTCTGGCTACTTATCCCGAACAATTTCTCTATCCTGGTCCTTTAGATCCGCCCCAAACTCCTTATGTTCGTCAAGCGGCACAATATTGTCGCAGTTTATTGAAAGCGAGGATAGAATTACCTCACTATCATCTTATTTCATTTTTAGCCCTAACCTTAAAATATGACCAATCAGAATTAGCGACTGTAGATAAATTAGGGGAACGAGTGGCAAAACAAACTCTTGGGAATATGTCGATGAATTCCACTATTAGTGTTTTGCAGGAAATTGTTAGTTCAGAACGTTTTGAACCTGTGGAAACAGACGAAGACGCAGATTCTCGCTATTTACGGAAAAATCAACTCACAATTATTACCATGCACAAAGCTAAGGGATTGGATTGGGATTATGTCTTTCTCCCTTTTCTCCATGAAGATACCATTCCTGGTAATCCATGGGTTCCCACAGCGGCTCAATTTTTAGGCGATTTTACTTTAGCAGAAGTAGCAAGGGCGCAAATTCGGGCGAGTTTGCACAAACAACCTTTGCCCATGGCGATGGAGGCGTGGGAACAAGCAGCGCAGTTGAAAACGGCGGAAGAATTTCGGTTATTATATGTGGCAATGACGAGGGGAAAACGTTTGTTGTGGATGTCGGCAGCAGAGAGGGGACCATTTCGGTGGAATACTTTTACTGGGAAGGAATCGGATAATTTACAGGTTAAGAAACCTTGTCCGATTTTACCTGCTTTGAAGAGTAGATTTCCGGAAGCTGTGGTGGCTTTATCGGCGGTATTGCATTAGGGAGAATTGGTAATGGGAGGATATTGCGGCAGATTTAGTCAATTTGGGCGTACCCAAACAAGATATTGTGCTAGGTTTTTATCCTCCTTTCATGCGGGAAATGAGTGACTATGCAGTGGGATAACTATGTGCAATCTATGGCTAATTGCTAATGGCTAATTGCATTTCCCCAGCCCCTAGCTGTAGGGTGCGTTACATAACGCACCCTACTAACCCCCCACTCCCTAATCCCTAAGCAGCAAGTTGCAAAGCTGCACCCAATCCTGCACCCATTTCTTGTGGGGAAATTTTACCGTCTTTATCGATATCTAAAGCATCGAAAACAGCATCAGTGCCCATCCATTCTTCGCGGGTAATAAAGCCATCGCCATCTAAGTCATAGGTACGGAAAATACTCTCTGCGGAATTAGCAATAATAGATGTTCCTTCCAGGAAAGATAGCCTGTTAGCTAAGAGAGTTTCCAGGTTAATTAATGCTTTAGTGAAGCCTTGAATCCCTTCAGCTAATTTTTCTGATGCCATTCGATCTTCAGCATGCATTTTATCGAAAGTAGCTTTGTCCATCGATATTTTTTCGATTGACATATCCATGGATTTTGCCGGATCTAGTTTGCGAGGTAGTTGTTCTTTTGTTCCCTCTAATTCGGATAATAACCCTGGAGAAATTGTCAATAAATCGCAACCTGCTAATTCTAAGATTTCACCAATATTGCGGAAACTGGCTCCCATAACTTCTGTTTTGTAACCAAATTTTTTGTAATAATTGTAAATGGTTGTTACAGACTGTACGCCGGGATCTTCTGTACTGGAATAATCCTTTCCAGTTTCCTTTTTGTACCAATCGAGAATCCGGCCAACAAAAGGAGAAATTAGGGTAATGCCAGCTTCTGCACAGGCGATCGCTTGATGGATACCAAATAGTAAGGTTAAGTTACAATGGATACCTTCTTTTTCCAATATTTCTGCTGCACGGATTCCTTCCCAGGTGGAGGCAATTTTAATCAAAATGCGATCGCGAGAAATCCCAGCGGCTTCATATTCGGAAATGAGATAGCGTGCTTTTTCCAGTGTTGCTGCCGTATCATAAGATAGTCGTGCATCCACTTCTGTGGAAACGCGCCCTGGAATAAGCTGTAAAATTTTCTTACCAAAGGATACCGCTAAACGATCGAATGCCAGCGATAACACTGCCGCATCCGTAGCACCAGCACCAGCATCCCGATTTGCCTGCTTGAGGGTTTCATCGACAATTTCCTGATATTGGGGCATCTGTGCCGCCGCTGTAATCAATGAGGGATTCGTTGTCGTGTCGCTAGGGTGAAACTTTTCAATTGCCTGAATATCCCCGGTATCGGCAACCACAACTGTCATTTGGCGCAATTGTTCTAGTAAAGTAGACATGAATGAAACCTCAAACGCTGCTTAAATTGTCTGCCAGTTTTTAGTTTAGCGAATTCATCCCATTTTTCCGTTTATATTTTATATTTTACATAGATTTTAGATATCGCAAACTCTAGTAGGGTGCGTTATCCTTTGCTAACGCACCGTTACCACTATATGTAATAGATAGTAGGGTGCGTTATGCTTTGCTAAGGCACCATAGCTGTATAAGTCATATTTTAGATAGCGCGATAGCCTAGCGTGTGGAGCAAGGAGATTGCAAATTCTAGTTACTTCGAGCGTAGAAACCCGGTTTCTTGGTGTTGACTTATCCCAGGCAACTGAGTCTTACTTTTCCTGTAGAGATTCCACCCCTGCCCATTCTTCCGGTACGCCATACTTTTGATAATTATCACAGCGAGAAATATATAGCATGGCGGCTTTATCTTGGGGATTAATATGTAAAACATCCTCAAACATTTGTTTTGCTATATCAAATTTTTGCCGATAATAAAAAACAATCGCTTCTTCAAAGCTAGTCTGAGTTTCTATTTTTAACTTCTTCAGTCTCTCTGAATCTCCAGAATAGACTTCAAAGATGGCTACAGCAGAATTTTTCCCCTTAACTTTCACTCGATCCAGAAATCGATAGCTATACTTTTCCAGATCGTCTAGAGTATAGAGGGTATTTTCGCTAATTACAATACCCGCACCATAAAGTTTGGTTAAACCTTCCAGACGAGAAGCCAGATTAACTGCATCAGAAATAACAGTACTTTCCATCCTTTCTCTTTCACCAATCGTACCTAACATCAAAGTACCCGTATGTAAACCAATCCCAATTGCAATAGGAACATATCCTTTTTTCCGCCGATGTTGATTGTAAATTGTTACCTGTTTTTGCATCTCAATTGCACCAGATACGGCATGATCTGGTGATTGGGGAAATAAAGCCATCACTGCATCGCCAATATATTTATCAATGAAGCCCTGATGAGCGCGAATTACTGGGCTAACTCGATTTAAGTAACTATTGAGAAAATTAAAATTATCTTCTGGTGACATCCCTTCCGATAGAGTAGTAAATGAGCGAATATCAGAAAACAGAATAGTCATTTCTTTCTGGATTTGATCGCCAAGTTGGACATCAATGATGCTTTCTCTACCCAGAAACTTCAAAAAATTGTGAGGCACGAATCTACCGTAAGCTGCATTGATTTTTGCGAGGCGGATATGAGTTTGAATTCGGGCTAATAATTCATTTTTGACAAAGGGTTTGGTAAGATAATCATTAGCGCCTAACTCGAATGCTTGGACTAAATCAGTAGTCCGATCTTTCGCAGTCAGCATGACAATGGGTAATTCGACTGCGGGGAATTTTTCTCGCACTTTTTGACAGACTTCATAACCCGTCATCCGGGGCATCATAATATCGAGTAAGATTAAGTCTGGCTTGAATCCACTATCAATAATTGCCAATGCTTCTATCCCGTTACTAGCTTGAGTGATGGCATAATTTTCTAGAGATAGATTGTTAACCAATACTTGGAGATTAATTGGCTCATCATCCACGATTAAGATTTTAAAGTATCCATTTTCTCCAGCTAATACTTCAGGGTAAATCTGGATGGAATCTGTTAATTCTTGGGAAGGCTTTTTGGCTATAACTGGAGATACTTGTTGATTACTTGCTTGTGTATTTTCTGAGACAGGCAAGGTAAATGTAAAGCGAGATCCTTCCCCAACTATTGATTCTACATAAATAGTTCCGCCGTGTAACTCCACAAGCTGTTTTGTAATGGCTAAACCTAAACCAGCGCCCCCATAAATTCTAGCTGTGGAAGCATCTGCTTGTTCAAAAGATTCAAAAATTCTATCTATTTTATCGGGAGGAATACCAATTCCAGTATCCGATATAGTAATAGCTATTTTGTTGTTGGTTATTGGTTGTTGGTTGTTGGTTGTTGGTTGTTGGTTGTTTTCCCCACTCCCCATTCCCCATTTCCCATTCCCTACTCCCAATTCCCCATTCCCCACAACTACTTCTGCCCAGACTTCTATTATCCCTGATTCCGTGAATTTAATCGCATTACCGATGAGATTTTGCAGAATCTGTTGTACCCTATTCTCATCAGCATCAACTAGAGGTAAATCTGGTGCGATCGCATTAATCAATTGTAATGGTTTTTTGCCGATCGTTGCCTGAGAGATCGCGATTACAACATCAGCAATTTCTCGCATTCCTAATGGCTTAATTTGCAAGTCGATGGTTTTATGTCTCAGTTGGGAGAAATCTAAAAGATCGTTTACTAAATGAGACAGTCTTCTCCCGGCAGATATAATTGTACTAAGATTAGCATAAGCTCTTTCTGGTAATGGTCCAGCAGCACCATCAACAAGGGATTCAGCAATACCAATAATACCATTAAGAGGGGTGCGAAGTTCGTGGGAAGTATTGGCAATAAAGTCGTCTTTTAGTTGATTCAAATTATGCAATTCGGTATTTTTAGCTTCCAGGGTAGTGAAGGAGTCTTCTAGTTGACTCGCCATCCTGTTAAATGCTTTCGCTAAAATACCTAATTCATCAGATCTTTCCAGATCTATACTATGGTCAAATTGTCCCTCAGAAAGAGCAATAGCCGCATCTTTTAGCCGCATAATTGGCAAAACAATCCAGCGCGATGTCATGAATCCAATAATCGTGGCGACAGCTAAAGCTAGCAAGCATAATATCGTAGTGAGGCGGATATTGGCATGAATTCGATCCATGAAATCTGATTCAGGGATAGTGACGACAATTAGCCAGTCTATACCAAACTTATCTTGCCAAGGTGTGACTTGAACAAATTGTCGTTCATTCCCGATTTGAAAGTCCAAAAACTGGATAGTTTTAATATCATTCAGATTACCAAAACTCTTGTTTAAATTAAGAACAGTAGCGCGGATTAAAGGATTGGCAATTTCAGATACATTCAGTCGTTCGGCTTTGCCATTTTTCAGGAGGAATGGGGGATCTTTAGTCGAACTAGCGACTAGTAATCCAGAACGCTCTATGATAAAAGTCTGTCCGGTTTTACTAATTTTTAATTGGCGGAGAAAATTACTAATATCTGAGAGAATAAGATCCACACCGAGCGCACCAACTAGTTTCCTATTGCTATCGTAGACAGGATAGCTAGATGAGATCGATAAAACCTCTGGTTTATCTTGCCACTGGTAAATTTTACTCCAGACAGGATTACCTGCACGCACAGCATCAGCATACCAACTTTCTTTAGAAATAGCATAGTCTTCAATAACAAACTCTTTTAATTTGGTGCGATGATCTTTATTATCAGTATTATAAATAGATGTGCCGGGTGAGTTTTTTAGCCTCTCATTAATCAAGAGTCTACCATCCTCTAAACGTTCAACCCCAATAAATTCTCCTTCCTTGCTGCCAAAATTAATATAGCTAACTTTAAACACCCGCATTTGTTTCAAGAAAAACTCCTCTGTTTGCTGGAAGTTTTTCAGGTTAATTATTCCTAACTCGATAGCATCCAGATTGATTTGATTGAGCTGATGAGGAGTATCTAAATAAGTATCCAGTTTATGATGAATGCGATCGCTAATTTGCTGCCTCAGTTGGCTAGAAAGATCGTTAACCGCTTCCTTGCCACTACGAGATGAGAGATATCCCACCAATCCCACAATTGTGAAAGTTTGGATCGCAAATGGCACGACGAGGATGACGCGGAGGGGGACTTTTCCAGAAACCTTGGCAATAAAGCGATTGAGTGATGGGATAAACATAGGGGATAGATTATAGATGCTGTTAGTAAAGAAAAAGTAAAATTCTCTCCACCCTTAACCAAATCAGGATTGTGGGCAATTGAGCAGAGGTCGATTGGGGAGGCTGCTATAATATTTCTGACATCAGGATAAGCAGCATCCGATCGTTAATTGACAAATATCTTCTAAGATAGACGATAGCAGGAGATTCCATTGCTTCAAGCCCTCCGACACCTACCACCCATCCCTCGATCCGAATTTATACTTAGAAAAGCACTAATTCTTTCCGAAATCCGCCTCAACCCCTGAATAAAGGATATATGCCATTATCCTTTTGCCGAGGCATCATGCTGGGGAATATGCTCGATCAACTACCATCAAGAGAAAAGCTACTGCGGGAAATCGTAAGTCTCCGTCAAGAAGTCAAACTTCTCAAGCAGGAAAAGGCTGATCTAGAAATTGTACTCGAAACCATGACGGAACATTCCGACGTGGTTGAATCTCATTTGCAAAATCAGGCAGAGGAAACGATTAAGGAAAGTGAAAAAAGGCTAATTCAATTCCTGGAAGCCATGCCATTGGGTATCATTGTACTCCATGTGACAGGTGAACTGTACTATGCTAATCCCATCGCTCAACAATTAGCGGGTAGAAAAATTGTCCCAAAAGTTAAAGCCGAACATTTAATAGATATTTATTCAATTTATCGAGTCGGAAGTAATCAATTATACCCCTGCGAGCAATTACCTATAATCAGAGCATTGCAGGGTGAAACTACAAGAGTCGATGATATCGAAATCCGCCACGATAACAAGACTATTCCCTTGGAGGTAAGAGGAACGCCAATCTTTGATGAAAAGGGTAATATTGTTTATGCGATCGCAGTTTTTCAAGATATCACGGAACGAAAAAAAGCCGAAGCAGAATCCCTCCGATTCACCAATGAACTTTTTGAATTAAACCAATCTTTATTTCGCTTTGTCCCCCGTCAATTTCTTCAATTATTGGATAAAAAAAGTATTATCGATGTTCAATTAGGAGATCAGGCATACAAAGAAATGTCTGTATTATTCTCCGACATCCGCGACTTCACCACCCTTTCTGAAAGTATCACACCATCAGAAAATTTCAAATTTATCAATTCCTATTTGAGTTGCATGGAACCCGCAATTATTGAAAATAATGGATTCATTGATAAATATATCGGCGATGAAATTATGGCACTGTTTAATGGGTGTGCTGATGATGGAGTTAAAGCAGGAATTGCCATGTTACAGCAACTCAGTCAATATAATCAAAATCGGGCTAAATCTGGCTACGTGCCGATTAAAATTGGGATTGGTATTAATACAGGTGCTTTGATGCTAGGCACAATCGGTGGCGCATCTCGTATGGATAGTACCGTAATTAGCGATACCGTCAATTTAGCCTCCCGTTTGGAGGAATTAACTAAAGATTATGGTGTATCCTTATTAATCTCTCACCATACCTTTTCTCAGCTAAAAGATGCTAATCAGTATTCCTTTCGCCTAATTGATAGATTACAAGTCAGGGGAAAATCAGTGGCGGTAAGTGTATACGAGATTTTTGATGCTGATTTACCGGAAATTAGAGAATATAAGTTGATTACGAAAACTGCATTTGAAAAAGCCATTTTACACTACAATTTAGGTGATTTTGCTCAAGCGGCTTCTCTTATGAAAAATTGCCTAAACCTTAACCCAAAAGACTCAGTTGCTCGCATTTATTGGACGCGATGTCAGAGTCAGATGCGAGTGTTGTATAAGTAGTTATTGGTTATTGGTTATTGGTCATTGGTTATTGGTTATTTGTTGTTTATTTTGACAGAACAACAAAACACTAACACTTAATAAGTGTGACAGGCGAGATGGATGTTCTAATAACAAACAACCAATAACCAATAACAAACAACAAACAACCAATAACAAACAACCAATAACTAATTACTCAAAACTATCCAAATCTAATGCTTTAGATCCCCCTCTTTCCAACTCACCTAAAAGTTTACCCAATTGTGACCAAATTAGCGAACCAATGAATAAGGTTAGAGGTATTGAGATAGCGTAACCTAAGGACATGGGAAGGCTGAAAATCTCTAACCCAGCAGAAAGGAATACACAAATACCAACACAAATACCAACAAATGGTACAAATAACTGATTTCCTCTCATTTCTACCAGATTACGAGTAGAACGATTTTTGCTCCATTCCTGTACCTTCTGTTTGAGGGTAGCTTCAAAAGCTGCACCACAGGTAATTCCAGCAAACAAACCGACAACTAGCAGAAAATATGGCGGCTCCGGCAAAATATACACGAAAAACTCCCAGTGTGAAAAAATACGCCAGATCTTAGATTACAGAAAAAAGGGAACAGGCAAGAAGGTTTTACAGCACATTGCCACACACCAGAAACCCGGTTTCTTTAAGAAACCGGGTTTCTCTGTACCTCACATACCTGAAAATTGCTGTGTTAACTATTAGTCCAGTAATTAGCTTACAGTTTCTCACCCTTGCGCAAAAGTCGCAAACCGCCACCCAAAACGCCAAGGGCGAAGAGAGAGAAGGCAGCCGAAGGCTCCGGTGCTTCCTTGGCAATGAAGGCGTTATCCTGAATATTGGTAATCGTAGAGTTGCGGCGGATAATATCAGAGAGGCGAGTAGTGTCAATATCTGGTGCTAAACTCAGCAAATCAGAGTCATTTAGGTAAAAGAAGCGATCGCCATCGCGGGCGCGTCGGAAGCGATCTGAGATAATGGTATTGAAGAGTTCACCGACTGAGCCACCATTAACCGGATCTTCAGCAATGCCTCCCATCCAGAGATCCACAAGCTCGATATTATCTTGCCCATTTGTAGTGCCCTGGATCTTATTTTACTTCACAGAAATTTCACAAATAAAGAGTAATCTGGAGGATTTGTAAAAATTGACAGCCTGAGAATCCCGGTTCCTTTGAGGAACCGGGATTCTTGTGGCTCCGGAATGATTTAAGATTTAATTAGGAGCGCGATTAAGATGGCAGTACAGCCCAAATCGCCAATTAACAACAACCATAAGGCTTTTTACTCAATGACGACTATCCGCGTACCCAAAGCATGGGAAATCCCTGAAACAGAAGTAACTCCCGAAGCCATCTATTTCAATCGGCGTAGATTCTTGAAAACCTTAGTGGGTGCAAGCATCCTCCCAATTCTAGGGTGTCAGTCTTCCTCCCAACCAGATCAAAAGCTGGTTGCTACTATAGATTTAGCCAAATTATCAGTTAAAACAAATCCTGCCTTCGCCAAAGTCGATCGCCCGATTACCACGGAACTACTAGCGGCACGGTATAATAACTATTATGAATTTGGCACGGGTAAATCTATTTGGCAAGCAGCCCAATCTTTGCCGACAGAAGATTGGAAAGTTGAAGTGACTGGAAGTGTAAAAAATCCCCGTACCTACGATCTAGATGATTTAATCAAAAAATTTCCCTTAGAAGAAAGAATCTATCGGTTTCGCTGTGTAGAAGCTTGGTCCATGGTATTACCATGGATTGGCTTTCCGATGAAATTATTAATGGCGGAAGTTGAACCTACCTCGAAAGCTAAATTCGTCCGGTTTACCTCCTACGATAATCCTGAAACTAGAGTTGGTCCATCTTGGACTTTAAGTGGTAATTTGCCTTGGCCTTATACTGAAAGTTTAACCTTGGCAGAAATGGCGAACGATCTCGCTTTTTTTGCTGTTGGTATCTACGGTCATATTTTACCAAAACAGCACGGTGCGCCAATTAGAGAAGTTGTGCCTTGGAAGTATGGTTTTAAGGGGGCAAAATCTATTGTCAAAATTGAGTTTGTGGAGAGTCAACCATCGACATTCTGGCATACATTAGTGCCAGATGAATATGATTTTGAGGCTAATGTTAATCCTAGCAAGCCTCACCCGCGTTGGTCTCAAGCGACAGAAAAGTTTGTCGGGGCTGTCAAAGATTTTTCCTGGGAAAAACGAGATACGCTTCCTTATAACGGATATGGGGAGTATGTGGCGAGTTTGTATAGTTAACAGGTAAGAGGTAAGAGGTTAGAAGTTAGAGGAAATATAAGGCTGGGTGGGTTTGGAGAGGGGAAACCAATGAATCTTAAACTGATCGTAAAATTCGATAATTCTTACACCTATGCGAGTTAAAATTTGTGGCATTACGAAACCAGATCAAGGTAACGCGATCGCCAAATTGGGAGCAACGGCTTTAGGTTTTATTTCTGTACCTTCCTCTCCCCGTTACGTCACCTCAGCTCAAATTAGATCTATAGTAGAAAATTTACAGGTTTCAGTCGATCGAATTGGCGTATTTGCCAATAGCAATATTGAAGATATTTGTCAAATTGTTGACGAAGCAAATCTGAGTGCGGTTCAACTACATGGTAGTGAATCCATTGAATTTTGCACTCAACTGCGCCAATTCTTACCAAAAATAGAAATTATCAAAGCATTGAGGGTAAAAACACCAGAATCTTTAAAAGAAGCTGACACTTATGCTAGTTATGTCGATACCCTCCTACTAGATGCTTATCATCCTCAACAGTTAGGGGGAACTGGTATAACTTTAGATTGGAAAACTTTAGAGAAATTCCACCCTAGGTATCCTTGGTTTCTGGCAGGTGGATTGACACCATCTAATATATTAGATGCCTTGAAGTTATTACAACCGACTGGAATTGATCTATCTAGTGGTGTTGAACGATATCCTGGAGATAAGGATTTAGATAAAGTAGCGTTGCTATTGGAGAGAGTGAGATTTTTGAATCAGTAGGTTGTTATTTGTTGTTGGTTGTTGGTTGGTTGCTCTAGTAGAGGAGTATAGCCTGTCACGGCTATAAGTTGTTTGAGCAACAATTAGCTTAACAATTGCCTGAGAGCCAATTGCCAACAACCAATATCATACTTTTGGATAAAATCAGTGATCCAATCATGGCAATGTAAGTGATGTAAAACCTATTTTAATCATGATATGAACCATAGAATAAAATCTTTGAATTGGCAAAAGCAAGGTGCGATGAAAATCCTGCTGATAGAAGATGATGAGCGATTCAGCCTAATCCTAGTCAATGCGATAACGAAGCAAAATTATATTATAGATGTCGTTAAGAATAGTGAAGAAGCGTTACACTTCTTGAAGTCAACCACCTACGATTTGTTGCTACTCGACATCGTTTTGCCCGGTATAGATGGGATTACGTTTTGTCGCCAATTACGCTCCCGTGGTGTAAATCTACCGCTCCTGTTACTCACAGCCCGAGATGATAGTACCGACAAGGTAAAAGGCTTGGATGCTGGTGCGGATGACTATCTGGTTAAACCCTTTAACATAGAGGAGTTATTCGCCAGAATTCGCGCTCTACTGCGGCGGCGGAATACGCCAATTTTTCCCCAGTTAATATGGGGAAACTTATGTCTTATTGTCGGGACAAATACTGTTACCTATCGCGATATATTATTGCCGCTTACAGCGAAAGAATATGCTCTTTTGGATCTGTTTATACGATACCCACGTCGGATATTTAGGGCTGATGACTTGATCCAAAGTGTGTGGGATTTTGAAGAGCCGCCGACTGAAAGTACCATTCGCTCTCACATTCGAGGATTGCGAAATAAACTCAAAGCAGCAGGAGGTAGTCCTAATTTAATCGAGACAGTTTATGGGATAGGCTATCGCCTCAATGAGAAAGAAGAAATTCCCGAGGTTAGGGAGGATTTGAGCGAAGTGACTCCCCCCCTCGAAACTGAAAAATTAGACAAGATTAAAGACAAAGATGAGCAAATTTTAGCAGCACTAGCTAGAAGTTGGGCACAATTTAGGGCAAGTATTTTTGAGGATATTGATTTATTAGAGCGTGCGATAGATGGGGCGGGCGAAGCCATCGCAGAAACTCAGAAATCTCCAACTAGATCGTTAATACCCCAAGCGATTACAACCGCTCATAACTTAGTAGGATTATTGGGTAGCTTATCCTTATCTGAAGCCGCCAAAATTTGTCGCGAGATTGAGCGGTTATTGCGAAGAATAACCAAACCAAATCTTAAGGAAAGTTCCCAGATTTGTAAGTTAATAAAAACCCTACGTCAGGTACTAGAAGAGTCGGAATCTATCGGAGGAAATAGGGCGAGATTAACTTCACCTAAAATAGAGCGATTGTATCCTCTAGTATTAATTATTGATCGGGATCTGGAACTCACGGAAGATTTGTATCAACTTGGCAATAATTGGGGACTTCAGATTGAAGTAGCCTCCAGCCTATCTTACGGTAGACAACAAATTCAAAAGCTACATCCAGACTTAATTATTTTAGAAATTCATAATGATAATGAAGAGACTCTAACACTACTCAATGAATTAAATTCTATGAATCCCCGCATCCCGGTTATTATCCTAACAACACGGGGAGAATTGAGCGATCGTCTAGAAGCATCAAAATCTGACGCAGTGGCATTTCTGCGCAAACCTTTCTCTCTAGAAAAAGTGCTAATTATCATCAATCAAGTGCTACAAAAATCTTCTTCTCTATCTGGAACAATATTAATTGTCGATGACGATCCTAAATTTATATCACTCGTAAAAAATAGATTAATATCACAAAATCTGCAAATCAGAACTCTCTCCAATCCCCAAGAATTCTGGGAAACTCTGGAAAGTGTTTCACCGGATCTGCTCATTTTAGATTTAGAAATGCCTAATATCAACGGGATAAATTTGTGTAAAGTTGTTCGGAACGATCCAAACTGGTACGATCTGCCCATCCTATTTATCTCCGCTTACATGAATCAAGCTAATATAACCAAAATTGTTGCGGCTGGTGCTGACGATTTCCTCAGTAAATCAGATTTGAATTTAGAATTGCAGCCTCGTGTCTTTAGTCACTTGCAGCGGGTGCAAAGATTAAGAAAAATAACGGAAATCAGAAGAGGTGCATTAGTTAGTGCTAATCTATAGATAGAGACCTTCTATCTATAGATTCTATGGACAGTTGTACGGATTATATTAACTCTGGCGTTGACATTAGCGATCCTAACGGCGATCTTAGCTTTCGGAAGCAAGCTGAAACGGCTCTCCAAGGAGGTTTAGAACTAAAAGTTCAGCAACAAATTGCTGAATTAGAACAAGCTAACGAAAGACTCCGAAAAAGTGACCAACCGTTTCGAGCTATTTTTGAAGGAGCAGCGATTGGCATTGATATTTTCGATCCCAATGGTAAGTTTATTGAAGTTAATCAAAAGTTTTGTAATATTTTGGGCTATAGTTGGTCAGAATTGGAAGGACATAGTTGTCTGGATCTAACTCATCCAGATGATATACAACTGACTTTAGACAATTTGGAATATATCTGCTCTGGTAAGGGATGGTCATGTTCTTTTGAAAAACGCTTTATCCACAAACAAGGTAACATTGTCTGGACTAATTTAACTGTGTCACCGTTGCCGGAGCCGTCTGGAGAAATTAATCATTTGATCGCAGTGGTTGAAGATATCACCGCTCGCAAACAAACAGAAGAAGCACTACAAACCAGCGAACGGAAACTCAAGGCATTTCTTAATAATATTCCTGATATTGCATGGATCAAAGATAAAGATCAACGATATATCGCAGTCAACGAAGAATTAGGCAGAGTTTTTGGAGTTAAACCAGAAGACGTAGTGGGTAAAAATGATTTTAAAATATGTCATCCCCATCTCGCCGAAAAATTTAGAAATGATACTCTTGATGTGATGAGATCTCGTGAGCAAAAATCTTTTGAGACTAAAATAGTAGATTCAAAAAATAATATTAGATGGTTTGAATCTATTAAAAATCCCATTTATGACAGTCAAGGAAAAGTAATTGGTACGGTGGGGATTGCTCGTGATATCACTGAACGGAAGAGAATTGAAGTGGAACTCAGAACAAGCCAAGAGAAATATAAAACTCTTTTTGAGATCTTGCCTATTGGTGTTTGTATTACCGACAACCTAGGAGATATTATTGAAGCAAACCTGGCTTCAAAACAGATATTAGGGCTATCCGGTAATAGTAAAATCAACTATGAATATGAGGAAAAAGGATTGCAATTCATTGGTAAAAATGGCAAGATAATGGAATCGTCAGAATTGACTTGTGTGAGAGCATTAAGAGAGAAGAGAACCATTAAAGAGCAAGAAACGTTGATTGTTAATTCCAATGGAGAAAGTACTTGGGTAAGTATAAGCGCTGCGCCCATTCCATTGAGTAATTATGGGGTAGCGATCGCTTATGTTGACATCACAGATCGCAAAAAAGCGGAACACATGAAAGATGAGTTTCTGGCAATTACTAGTCATGAACTTCGGACTCCTCTGACATCCCTAATGGGTGCATTAGGATTATTGGGAACTGGGCAACTCGGCGCACTAACTGAACAAGGTCAAAAATTATTGGATTTCGCATTATTAGACACAGAAAGGTTAATGCGTATGGTGAAAAATCTCCTGGATCTACAGAGTTTGAAATTTAGTAAAAATGCGATAAAATCTAGAAATTGTGAAATTACTGACTTGGTTGATAGAGCGATAACTTTGATTGGGCCAATAGCTGAGAAAACTGGAATTAATCTATCTGTGACAACGATTACAGGCACTATATGGGCGGATGGCGATCGCATCCTCCAAGTTTTGACAAACTTACTGGAAAATGCGATTAAGTTTTCCCCGCCACAAACTACCATCTGCCTCAGTGCCCAACAACAGGAGAATCAGATCTTATTTAAACTTAAAGATCGAGGAAGGGGAATTCCTTCTGATAAAATAGAAAGTATATTTGCACCATTTGAACAAGTTGATGTATCCGACTCTCGTTCCCGTAAAGGTACGGGATTGGGTTTAGCCATCTGTCGTAGCATCGTCGAACAACATCAGGGACATATTTGGGTTGAAAGTACTCTCGGAATGGGCAGTACATTTTGTTTTACTCTGCCGTTAGGAAATAAAAAGTAGGGAGTGGGAATTATGGAATAGGGTGTTGGTTGTAGGCAAGTGGCTCTGAGCCACTTGTTATTGCTTATTGATTATTTGTCGGTTTTATAGCCAACAACCAATAATCAACAACCAACAAACAACAACCGATAAATAACAACCAATGACTAACATAAAAACCATTCTAATTATCGATGATGAATACCGTATTCGAGAAGTAACTAAGATGATCTTAGAAATGATAGCGGGCTGGACAGTATTAACAGCAAATTCCGGTTATGAAGGGATAGCTATAGCCCAATCTGACCATCCTGATGCTATTATATTAGACATGATGATGCCTGATTTAGATGGCACTCAAACCTTAGCAAGACTACAGGGAGATACTGCTACCCAATCTATTCCCGTCTTGTTAATAACAGCCAAGGCGATGTCTCTAGAGGCAAAGCAGTTGAGCAATGGGGTAAAAGCGATCATTGAGAAACCATTTGATCCATTACAATTACCTAACACGATCGCCAATGCTTTAGGCTGGTATTAAATCTGATATTCCTAGAAACCCGGTTTCCTTAAACAATACCTAGAAACCGGGTTTCTGGCATACCATTGAAAATGATGAAAGCTGTGAGGGGAGCATCCCACTTTGACAAAGATACTCGTTTTTTGACAAAGTTTTTACCCCCCCAGCCCCCCTTGTCAAAGGGGGGAGCAAGAATACAACCTACATTTCTTCCTTGCTCGGGATGCTCCCGCTGTGAGTTTGCACTCGGCTCCCAATCTGCGTCATAATCAAGAAGTGTAAATATTCAGATCAGTTTTGATAAATCATCAACAAAAATGGCGATCGCACAAATAACGAAAACTCCCCCAACCTCTCACCCAAGCCTTGATTGCGACATAGCCATTGTCGGCGGCGGGATTGTCGGTGCAACTCTCGCCTCTGCTTTAAAAGATTCCGGGCTGAGAATAGTATTAATCGAAGCACAACCTCAGTCTATCGCAGTGGCAAGGAGGCAAGCTTACGCCCTGTCAATTATGTCAGGGCAGATTTTTCAATCCATTGGGGTTTGGGAGAAAATCCAGCCTCAAATTGCAACTTATCAACATATTTGCCTCTCCGATGCTGATTATCCCGGTATCGTAGAATTCCACCCCAATGATTTAGGGAGAGAAGATTTAGGCTATGTGGGAAAACACCATCCCATACTGACTACACTATACGAATTCTTAGCAGATTCTCCTCATATTACCTGGATTTGTCCCGCACAAGTAGTCAATGTAGATTATCAGTCATCTGGAGCAAAAATTACCCTAAATATAGGAGGAGAAAAGAGTCAAATTCAAACCAGATTAGTAGTAGCAGCAGATGGAGCGCGATCGCAAATTCGTACCGCCGCAGGAATTGGCACTAAAGGCTGGAAATATTGGCAATCCTGCATAACTGCCAGAATTAAAACCGAAAAACCCCATAATAATACAGCTTTTGAACGCTTTTGGCCTAGTGGTCCAATGGGTGTGCTACCTTTATCAGAAAATAAGTGTCAGGTAGTATGGACAGCACCCCACGCCGAAGCAAAAGCCTTAAAAGAATTAGATGAAAAAGAGTTTATCACATTACTAGAATACCGAACAGGCGGACTTTTAGGGCATTTAGAATTAGAAGGCGATCGCCTTATTTTCCCCGTACAACTCATGCAAAGCAATCGCTACATTTCTCACCGTCTCGCCTTAGTTGGAGATGCCGCCCACTGTTGCCATCCCGTCGGTGGACAAGGATTGAATTTGGGTATCAGGGATGCGGCTGCCCTTGCCCAAGTACTGCAAAAAGCTCATCAAAAAGGAGAAGATATTGGCGCAATTTCCGTGCTAAAACGTTATGAAACCTGGCGCAAAAAAGAAAATTTAATTATTTTGGGATTTACCGATTTACTGGATCGAATGTTTTCTAATAACTGGTTACCAGTAGTCGCAATTCGTCGGTTGGGGTTATTAATATTGCGGCGAATTCCTCCCCTGAAAATTTATGCCTTGCAATTAATGACAGGCTTAAGGGGACGTTCCCCTCAATTAGCTCAACGTTAGCTATCAATGGGGAATGTAGGAGTTACGCAAAACCTCTATCTGTAGGGTGCGTTATGCTTTGCTAACGCACCATTCCCAATGTAATGTATCTGCGTCAGTACTATAATATTTAATCGCCAGAGACAATTAACCATTAGCCATTAACAAAATAACAATATTTAATTTATGACTAATTTAAGGCATAATCAACGATAATCAAATTTCAAGTGGTGTATTAACAGTCAAGGAGTGGCATATTAAAATGAGGAAACTCACATCAGTCAAGAGACGGAAACCATATTTTAGAATAGCTTTCGCGATCGCAACCTTCACCACGAGCATCTTAACAACAGCTTGTGAAGAAAAAACCCCTTCTACTCAAGGCGGAAGCCCCACTACAGGAGAGGCAACTCCTGCTGCTAGTAGCGGCGATGATGGCTTAAAACTTGGCACTCTCACACCCTCCACAGGTGACTTAGCTTCCATTGGACAAAACTTTACCCCTGCCGTCAGGTTAGCCGTAGATGAAGTAAACGCCTGTGGCGGCGTGAATGGCAAACCCGTCACCTTAGTCGCAGAAGACGATCAAACTGATCCTACAGCAGGAAGTTCCGCGATGACGAAACTAGCAGAAGTGGATAAAGTTGCTGGCGTAGTTGGCTCTTTTGCTAGTAGCGTATCTACCGCCGCATTACCGATAGCAGTGCGCAATAAAGTAATGATGATTTCTCCGGCTAGCACTAGCCCCGTTTTTACCCAAAAGGCTAAAGAATATAACGGTTTTTGGGCACGCACTGCGCCCCCCGATACCTATCAAGCTAGGGCACTAGCAAAATTAGCTAGTGAGAAAGGATTTAAAAAGGTTTCTACTGTAGTAATTAATAATGACTACGGGATTGGTTTTGAAAAAGAATTTGTCACCGCTTTTGAGAAATTGGGTGGTACGGTAGTTAACAAAGATAAACCCACTCGCTACGATCCGAAAGCCACAACTTTAGATACAGAAGCCGCCGCTGCTTTTGGCGGAAAACCTGATGCAGTAGTTGCTGTATTATATGCTGAAACTGGATCTTTGCTACTGAAAGCCGCCTATCAACAAGGTGTAGCTCAAGGCGTAACAGTTATGCTAACTGATGGCGTTTACGCACCAGATTTTCCCGCGCAAGTGGGTAAAACTCCTGATGGAAAATATATCTTAGCAGGAGCAATTGGTACAGTGCCTGGTGCGAATGGTAAGTCACTAGAAACATTGACTAAAACCTGGACTGAAAAAACGAAAAAGGAAGTCACAGCTTATGTGCCCCACTCTTATGATGCCGCAGCATTATTAATGTTAGCGGCGGAGGCGGCTAAGGCTAATACTGGTGAAGGAATTAAAAGCAAAGTTCGCGAAGTTTCTGCCGCACCAGGTACAGAAGTTACCGATCTTTGTAAAGGGATGGAAATGGTGCGTAAAGGCGAAGACATTAACTATCAAGGCACTAGCGGTAATGTGGATATCGATGAAAATGGCGATGTCATCGGTGACTACGATACCTGGCTAGTAGAACCAGATGGTAAACTTAAGGTAACAGGGAAAGTTAGTCCGTAGTTGTTTGTAGGACAGGCATCTTGCCTGTCACTGACGCTATAACTATAACGGATTGAGAATTAATCAGGTAACTTGGGAACTGTAATCCCATTTTGGCGGATTATGGCTTCCAAGATGGCAATTCGTTCTCTCATGGCACCGGGCGTATCGGTACGGCAATCAGCAAATCCCGCACAATCAAGATCGAGGAAAAATGCGATTGCCATCTCCAAAACAACTTCTACCGGGTACTCAATTTCCGCCGAATAAGTTAAGAGAGCTTCCTTGATATTATTAGGAAGTGCGTCTATAAATACTTGTGCGGCTACGGTGGATAGGCGTTGTGTTAACTGCATAACTTAATCCTGATTCTGCCTAATACGACTGTTATAGCGTGGTTTTGCTACCTGAAGCATCAAGGCTTCAATATCTAAGGCTCTTAACCGCCTTGGCGACTGCTATAACAACTAATAACCAACAACCAACAACCAACAACCATTAACTAAAGCAAAGCTTTCAGCAATACCTGAAGTTTGAGTTGAATTTCTGCCAATTCTTTATTAGGATCGGAACCAGCGACTATACCAGCACCAGCATAAAGTCTGGCACGATAGGCATTGGTACGAGTTTGAGAGAGATTGTGACATTCAATTAAAGCGGAACGAATCCCGACAATAAATTCACAATTTCCTTGATAGTCTACCCAGCCAATAGGAGCCGCGTAAAGAGAGCGATCGCAAATTTCATAATGGCGAATTTGTGCTTGAGCAATTTTGGTGGGGACACCTGCAACTGCTGGAGTTGGATGCAATTTCTCTACAATTTCTAGGGGATGAACACCAATCGGGAGTTCCGCTTGAATCGGTGTCCATAAATGCTGAATGTTGGAGAGTTTTAGCAGTTGGGTAGTTGATAGGTGTTGAGGGATTAAACCTAATTGGGATAGGCGTTGAGTGATAAAATCAAGTACAAATTGATGTTCCCTCCTCTCTTTTTCACTATTGAGCAATCGATCGGCAAAATCAGCATCTTCAGCCACTGTTTTACCTCGTGGTGCGGAGCCAGCTAAAGCATCGGTTACTAATTGATGGTTACGAATACTAATTAAACGTTCGGGACTAGCACCAATAAAGTTATGTTCCTTGCCGTTACTAGTGGAAAAGATATAGCAATCTGGATGACGCTGGCGTAAATTATCCAGAGAATTTACTAAGTTAAATGGATGTGGAGAAATCACATCAATGGCATTGGCAAGAACTATTTTACTTAATTGATTTTCTTTAATTAATTTTAAGGCAGATGAAACAGATGATTTGAAACGCTCTGGATTTTGTAATTCTTGCTGGATCAGTTTCTTTTGTTCGATGCGATCGATCCTGGAGAAGCAGCGATGGGATAAGTTAATTAGCTGGAAATCATGCCATAAGTTTTTCAGGATCAATTCGAGGTTTACTTGGGTGTTTATTTCAATATTAGCAACTAATACAGATTGGTTTTTATATGATGATATTTGCCATCGGGGTAGAAAAATAGTAGCAGAGGGGAAAGGCGCATCAAGAGGTAGTCTATCCTCAAAAAACGTAAAACTACAGAAGAAATGAGGACCGGAAAAAGGGAGATTTACCTGTCCATAACAAATAGTATTTGCCAGGACAGAATGGATGAAATCTTGGGATCTATTAAACCGATTTTTTTCTAATGTTTTAAAAGAAATTGCCGAGTCGATGGCGACAATTGCTGCATCTAATACGCTTTTTTCAAAGTAAAATTGCAGTTGGTGCGGTTTTGCGATCGCTTGGAGAACAACTAGGGGATCGATCGGGGGGATTTCCTGAGATATACTCACAATTTGTGGGCAATCTTTGGCAATGGCTTGCTGTTTTCCCTTGATTAGAAGTTGAGACAACTCTTGGCGATCCTGGAAGATATTGGTGCGATAGGGGGTGACTGTCATAGAAGCAGGGATGTAAACTTTTTTGAAGTTTTGTTCCTAAAGTCTGATTTTTAATGGTGGGATGTCTAAAGGGACATCTTTGCTCCCTGCTTACCCCTGGTGTCGATTAATACCCCCCTCTAAGACTATACCGATCCCCAGCTTAGATGGGAAGCTGGGTAAATAAATACCCTACCGACTGGACAGATGAACAGTTTTGCACGAGTCAACTTATTTATGGTACATAAGAAACTATCACAACCTGAGCGATCGCAAGTATTTTCAGCAATGGGAGTATTCCTACAGCTAGTTGCCCCCCAACTTGAAGAGAAGAGGGATGGGGGCTAATTCAAGAGTTTGGTCGTCTGGCGCTATCCTGGGCTAGGGTGTGCCTTCAATTTCTGACTTTGAAGGTAGGGGCGTTGACGTAGCGTTCCCGAAGGGTAGCATTTGGGCGATAAGTTATCGGTGAAACCCAAGGTTTTCCATCCAAATCCTTCGCCCCTACAGGGGAAAGGAAACACGCCCTAGCCTCTCTCCTCGTTTCCCGGCTAACCTCTTGCTGGGATAAAAAGCTAATGGCTAATTGGATTTTGAATATCAGCCACTAACACTTAGCTATTAACTAAACACAAAACCTGTATCCTAGGTAATTAGCCGGAGAGGATATGACTGGTAATCTTATTAAAATAAATTCTGCCTGATGACTACAAGTTTGGTTCAAGAATCTAACAGAAAACTGTGGCTAGCAGCAATTAAGCCACCGATGTATAGTGTTGCTGTCATCCCAATTTGGCTGGGAACAGTGGTAGCTTTTACCGAAACTGGCACAATTAAAATTGGCATATTTTCCACATTCTTAATCTCAGCTATTTTAATTATTGCTTGGCTCAATCTCAGTAATGATGTTTTTGATTCAGATACAGGTATCGATAAGAATAAAGCCGAGTCTGTGGTAAATTTAACGGGGAATCGAAGCCTGATTTTCTGGTTGAGTAATTTATTTTTAGCAGGCGGGATTCTGGGGATATTTGCGATCGCATTGTGGCAGCGAGACTGGACTGTAATCCAACTTGTCCTACTCTGCTGTGCCCTTGGATACAGCTATCAAGGACCGCCCTTTCGCTTAGGTTATCAGGGTTTAGGTGAGATTATTTGTTTTGTGACTTTTGGTCCCATGGCTGTTGCTGCCGCTTATTATTCTCAGACACAAACTTGGTCTTTCAACTATCTAGCAACGTCAGTTATTGTGGGTATTACCACTAGTATAATTTTATTTTGCTCCCATTTTCACCAAGTAGAAGATGATATTGCTGCGGGTAAAAAATCGCCTATTGTCCGTCTGGGAACAAAAGTAGGGGCTAATGTATTAGCCTGGTTTTCTGGTGGTATTTATGTTCTGATCGGTTTATTTGTCCTATTGGGTATTTTTCCTATTTGGACATTATTAACTTTCCTCAGTTTACCTTTGGCGATTCAGTTAGTGCAGTACGTTGGGCAATATCACGATCAACCACCAATGGTGAGAAGTTGTAAGTTTATTGCTGTGAAACTTCATTTTTTGAGTGGTTTGTTATTGGGATTGGGGTTTGTTTTTGGTTATTAGTTGTTAGTTATCGATCGAATCACAATAGTTTGAACAGGCAAGATGCCTGTTCTACGATAATAGGACTTAGGCAAAGCTTTTATATTTAGGGTGTGTTAGGCTTCTTCAGGCAGGACTATTCTAATTATATATGGTGTAGCTGCGTAAGTCCTAACAAACAACAAATGACAAACAACAAACAACAAACAACCTCTAAATTTCAATTTCGTCCTTACCAGCGGCGTTTTCGACAACCTCTAAAAACGAGTCACGGAGAATGGAAAGTGCGGGAGGGAATTATCATAAACCTGACAGATGAAACAGGAAAAGTTGGTTTAGGAGAAATTGCCCCAATTCCCTGGTTTGGCTCGGAAACCTTAGTAGAAGCATTGGATTTTTGCCAGGAGTTACCGTCAGAAATTACCGCAACTGATATTTTCTCTATCCCAGCTAAACTACCCGCTTGTCAATTTGGATTTGAGTCGGCTTGGTGGGGAATGGAGAATGGAGCATCCCAAGAAGGCAAAAACTCAGGTGATATTCTTGCTCCCCCCTTTCACAAGGGGGGTTGGGGGGGTGAAAACTCTGGCGACAAACAAGTATCTTTGCCAAAACAGGATGCTCCCGTCAGGAGTAGGGAGTCGAATTCCAATCCACCTCTTACCTCTAACCAATCACCTCTTACCTTTAGTTATCTTTTACCAACAGGAGAGACAGCTTTACAGTCATGGCAAACAGCTTGGGATGAGGGATATAGTACTTTTAAATGGAAAATTGGTGTGGGTAGCTTTGAGGAGGAAATTAAAATATTTGACCAGCTTATTAAAATGCTACCAAAATCGGTAAAATTACGCTTGGATGCCAATGGAGGATTAACTTGGGAAGAAGCAAATTCTTGGTTGAAAATTTGCGATCGCGCTGGAATTGTTGAATTTATCGAACAACCACTACCACCAGAAAAATTTCAATCTATGTTGACAATGTGTACGGAATATGATACAGCAATCGCTTTAGATGAATCAGTGGCGACAATCGATCGGCTAGAGGATTGTTATCAGAAAGGATGGCGAGGGATTTTTGTCATAAAAGCCGCGATCGCAGGTTCTCCCAAACGCTTATTTCAGTTCTGTCAAGAGTATAATATTGATCCGGTATTTTCTTCGGTTTTTGAAACTTCGATTGCCAGACAGATGGCTTTACAGTTGGCAGGGAAATTATCACATCGCGCTGTTGGTTTTGGGGTGAATCATTGGTTTGTAGATGATGATGGTATAGATTTTAGATAGATTTGGGATAACCAAGATGTTACAGTCTCTTGTACTAGAGTATTGGTATGATAATGGTTGGTTTGTTGGTCGTCTTAGAGGAATTCCTGGTGTATTCAGTCAAGGGCAAACTCTAAGTGAGTTAGAAGATAACATTCGTGACGCTTACAAGCTAATGATTAATGAAATTTGAATATAACGTTTTTGAACCATTAAATTATCTAAAGCAGCGTGTTAGCGAAGATTGGCTGATTGGTTATGACAGTAACCAGTTTAACTACCTTGTCAAGGAATTTTTAGGAAAATTTACCCAATTATCACTAGAAGGAATACCGCCAAAAATCCTCCTTGCGGAATCAGATCCTTGGCGTTTTTTGGCTGCTTTTATCGCAGCAGTTGCTGCTGATTGTCCAGTTTTCCTTGGTAATTCCAATTGGGTAGAAAGGGAATGGGAAGAAGTTATTGATTTAGTTAAACCTAATTTAGTTTTAGGAAAGGGAATTGACTTAGGGATAACAGAGGCGAGAAACCTGTGTTACGGGATTGGGGAAGATACAATAACTAATAACCAACAACTAATAACTAACAACCAACAATCAAGAATCATGATTCCCACAGGCGGCTCTTCGGGAAAGATTCGCTTTGCTATCCATAGTTGGGATACATTAATGGCATCGGTAAGTGGGTTTCATCAATATTTTGACTGCAAACCCATTAATTCTTTTTGTGTTTTACCACTGCATCATGTTAGCGGTTTGATGCAATTTATCCGCTCTTTAACTACTGGTGGAAGATTCGCGATTTTGCCATTTAAAGCCTTAATCGCTGGGGAAGGAAGAGATATCAATCCATCAGAATTTTTCATTTCTTTAGTTCCCACTCAGTTGCAGAAATTACTAAATGCTGGTGCGGCTGAATGGTTATCTCGCTTTCAAACAGTACTTTTAGGAGGAGCAGCCCCTTGGGAGTCTCTGCTAGAAGAAGCGAGAAGCTATTCCATCCGATTAGCCCCGACTTACGGGATGACAGAAACTGCTTCTCAAATTGTTACTCTTAAACCCGAAGCTTTCCTGGCAGGTAATAATAGCTCTGGACAAATTCTGCCTCATGCTAAAGTCACAATTTGCAGTAATACAGGAGAAATTTTGGGAGTAAATGAGACAGGAATTGTGACTATCGAGGCAGATTCTTTGGCTGTCGGTTACTATCCTGTTGAGGTGAAAGATAAGGATAATTTCTCCTCACACCAATCCCATATAACCGAAAACAATATTAAGCCCACATTCCAAATCCCAAATTTACAATCGGATGATTTAGGATTTTTTGATTCTGAAGGTTATTTAACTATAGTTAGTCGTCGCAGTCATAAAATTATTACAGGTGGAGAAAATGTCTTTCCGGCGGAAGTGGAAGCGGCAATTTTAGCCAGCCAACTGGTTACAGATGTTTGTGTAGTTGGATTGGCCGATAGTTATTGGGGTGAGGTGGTTACAGCAGTTTATGCACCTAATTCTCCCCAGGTTTCTTCTGATTTATTGCAAGAGACTATTACTGATAAATTATGCAAATTCAAGCATCCTAAATATTGGA
Organism: Limnofasciculus baicalensis BBK-W-15; assembly: GCF_024178385.1. Taxonomy (GTDB): domain Bacteria; phylum Cyanobacteriota; class Cyanobacteriia; order Cyanobacteriales; family Coleofasciculaceae; genus Limnofasciculus; species Limnofasciculus baicalensis. Next base: position 27,543 of record NZ_JAMZMM010000005.1, read on the forward strand.
TACCTGTTGAAGTATTGCCTCGTAATAGTCAAGGTAAAATTAATTACCAGGAAATCAAACAAGTTGCATTAGCTTGTTTATCTAAATTATAGCAATTAGGCTCTAACCTCTGGCATCTAATTTACATAATATTAACCCTCCCATCATCTTGAAGATAAACAGCACGATCCCCTGGAATACGAGCGCCGGGAAGTATTTCAATTCGTAAAGTTCTACTATCAGTTTTCAGAACATTTACTTTTAAAGGTAATCCTTGAATATCCCAAAATGCAACCGAAAAGTTGGGATTTGTATTACCTCCTCGCACAAAAGATTGTACCTGCCCTGGTATCACTGCTAAAGGATCAGTACCATATAACTGTTGAATTTGAACTAAACTTTGGGTGAGGTTAACGACTTCTACAGTGATTCGTTGCCCCGGTACAAACTTGATAGGTTGCGCCCCACAACTGCTAGCCGCAACACAACTTCCAGCAGTCACCTTTTTATGTCCATCTACACTAAGTAGAAACAACGCAGCCACCAAAGTAATTGGTATAAATTTCATCTTCATAACAAGACACATCCCCTATATTTTTATTACTCAACTATCGGAATGGAAAAGAGTACTATTTATAGCAACAGCCACAGCGGTTAGGAGATTCTCAGCTAGTAAATTCTAACAATTGGCTCGAAGCCAATTCTCCTCAGCGCATTGGCGACTGCGATACTTCCCCATCCCATCCTCTCCCCTATCCCCTATTTACAAATAATACCTCACTGTAGTCACTACCCGACTTTTCTTAGCACGTCAGGAAGATTTTAAGAACTTATACTAATAGCTATTATCTATTAACCATCCTAAAATTCTGGCGACCATAAATCAACAATAGCTACCTCAAAACCTGGGAGTAGATCGGGAATAGTCAAGATATCCCCATCACCCAAAACAATAACCTCTTCCCCAGAGCGATAAATTTCTACTCTATGCTTTTCCGGGTTAATCAAAATGCCAACTTTTGTCCCTTGGGAGAGGAAGTTTTCGATCTTTTCTCTAAGAGATTTAAGGCTATCATTGGGGGATTTAACTTCCACCATTAAATCAGGGGCTAATTCAGCAAAAGAACGAGGGGCGCGGGGTAATCTCTCTGCTAAGACGAAGGAAACATCAGGCGCTCTGAGATCAGAATTGGGCAAATCGAAACCAGCGCTGGAACCTGTTACCCTTCCTAATCGACGAGGTTTCACCCAGTTGCCAATAACTCTAGTAACTTCTGCTGCTACTTCGTCTGATTCATAACCTGATGGACTCATAACTATAATATTTCCGTTAACTAATTCCATGGGATAATCAGGATGTTTAGCTTGGAATTGCTCCAAGTCTTTACGTGTCAGAGTTGTTAGGGTAGTCATAGAATTTACTCAAGTTTGTAGGCATCGGAAATAGAGGGTTTAATTGAGATTTGTAATCCGAGAGTAGAGATAATTTTATAAACCGTGGCGAAGTGGGGATTTCCCGATTCAAAAACTGCTTTATAGAGGTTTTCTCTACCCAACTCTGTCTCAGTGGTAATCTGGCTCATTCCCTGAGTCACCTGCATGATATTTCTCAGGGCGAGGAGAAATTCTTCAGGAGATCCTTCATGGAGAGCATCGTTTAAATAGAGAGCCGCATATTCTGGATCTTTTAATTCATAATCCAAGCTTTCGGACATATCTTTCAGCTTCATTTTTGTACCTCTGCCACATTTCTTTAGCTTTTGCGATATCCCGCTTCTGTGTACTTTTGTCCCCACCTCCTAAAAGGACAACGATAACGTTTCCCACACGAGTGAAATATATTCGATACCCCGCACCGAAATGAATCCGTAGTTCATAAACTCCTTCTCCCAAGGATTCAGTATCCCCAAAATTGCCAAGTTCGATCCGATCCAAACGCCGCCGAATTTTTACCTTGGTTACTTTGTCCTTAAGAGAATTGTACCACTCCTCAAACGGGACTTTTCCTTCATCGGTTTCTAGGAGCTTGATTTCAATAGAAGTCATTGAACTTACTCAAGCTTATCTGTTGTTATTTTATATAATACTAGTTTACCAAACTACTATTGCTGGCTGAAGATGGGTAAAAGGCAGATAAAATCAGATATCCTGCCCATTTCCCCCTTTTCCCACACCCCTCTCCTGCCTTTGTGTAAAGACTTGTTTCGCATCGCCAGTAGTTATCTCTCTGGTTCTGGGGTGATTGTAATGATCAAGGGGTTCGGAATTTTCGGTTAACCTCAGGCGAGGTAACGCTGTTGCCCCCAAAATCCATGGCACTGGGATATCGCTTGGGCTACACAAATGAGATTGTGGAGGGTATGAGTGGTGGTCCTATTTTTAATTCCAAAGGTTTGTTAGTTGGTATTAATGGTCGCATGAAATATGGAGAGCCAGCCTTTGGTATATATGGATTTGAAGATGGTACACAACCATGATCAGAATTGCTAGAAAAAATGGTTAGTTCTAGTTGGGGTATCCCCATTAGTACTTATCTTCAGTTTGTTTCACCTGAATAACCGTGATGTATACAGAATCAACATTTAATCTCTTATCTACCAATGCTGTAGGGGTAAGGAATTAAAATGTAGATATGTTGTTCCTAAAACAGTTATTTCCTAAAGTTGTCACCCCGTCAGACGTTATGGCTGTATCGCAGGATATCCTGATGGCACTTTTCGGGGCAATCGCGCCATGACTCGCTACGAATTTGCAGCGGGTTTGAATGCTTGTATCCAGCAAATTGAGAAACAATTTGGATCGGGTACAGCTAACTCAACGAATCAACAAGATCTAGTAACCCTGCAACGGCTAACACAAGAATTTCAGACTGAATTAACCGCTTTACAGGGTAGATTTGAGGATCTAGAAAGGCGTATTAACGACTTAGAAGGTAATCAGTTTTCAACTACTGCTAAATTAGGTGGAGACGATCCAGAAGATGGTGCTATCTTGGGTGAAAATGCTCATGCAGCGGGCTTGCAATTTCTCCTCTTACCAACTGATAATATATTGACAGGTCTTAGCTTCATCTATGGGTACTCACCAGATGGACGTTTGAACACATTTACCGGGAGTGCGATCGCAGATGCCTCTGGATTTATTAACCAACGTTCCAATATTTACGCCCTCAGCGGCACACTTCAATGGCGAATTTCTCCAAAAGTTACCTTCTCCACCTGGGGTGGTTTAGTCGGAACTTATGCCTCTCAAACTGATGCTTTTGCTGTCAGTACTAACTATATATTTAGCTTAGGTTTTCCCGATTTATTCAAAGAAGGAAATGTACTAGGCATCCTATTCGGGCAACCTCCCAAACTACTTGAAGTTGGCAATTTCAGCGGTTCTAGTGGTTTAGGAGAAAATGCCAATTCCTTCCATGTGGAAGCCTTCTATCAGTTTAAAGTTAGCGATAATATTTCTATTACACCAGGTTTATTCTGGGTAACTAATCCTGGTAACATTGAGGATAACAATGATATTTTTGTTGGTACGCTCCGCACCGTATTTCGGTTTTAGATTCTGTCCAAACATTCCAGTGCAATATTTCTTGTTGATAAAGATCGCCTTTTCAGTCGGTTTCAACCGACTTAAGCTATGAGACAGGGATTTTAATCCCTGGCGGATGAAAGGCTTAGTGCAAGATATCATAATGCCAACACAGGAGAAAATCATGAATATTTCAACCAAAACTAATCCACATTTTTACACCAAATTGTTGCTGCTATTCTCATCCACTTGTCTCTGGTTAACTCCACCCCTTTTATTAGTAGCAAACGCTCAAGAGAAACAATCAGATAATCCCATCACTCAAAACACATCTCAATCAACCACAGAAACCGCACCACAACCCAGACGACAAGGGCGACCAATTTTTATCGAACAGGAAAGAAAATTTGGCGGTGGTAGCTTCCTTGACTCAGCAGTAAATGGTATCGACAATACTTTTCCAGATCCCGCCAAAGTCTCCGGATTTCGATCAGATCCCCTATCAAATGAACTAACAAATATCGAAGGAACTCTTACCGTTGAAAGTCGCGATGATGATGACGATAATTTCCTCGACACCCATTTTGTTGATGCTGGAGGATTTGCCGATATCACTCTCACAAATGCTAACCCAGGTGCCAATCCTCGTTTAGGCACTGTAACTGTTTCTCGTACTGTAACTCTCACTAACGGTCAAACCCTACAATTCAATAACATTCCAGCCACTTACAATGCAGGATTTAGCAGCAAAGGAAATAAAGTTAGCGGTGTATTACAAGTCATAGATCCGAATAATCCTGGAAACACAATTTTCATTCAACTTCCAGTTACCACAGTTCCCGATACTGATGACAACAAGCCTATTTCCGCACCTGGTAGTTTATCAATTGGGTTACCAACTGATCGATAATAAAAGTTCCCAACTTCAGAAGTTATAGCAACAGCCACAGCGGTTAGGAGATTCTCAGCTAGTAAATTTTAACCATTGGCTCTGAGCCAATTCTCCTAAGCGCATTGGCAACTGCGATACTTCCCCATCCCTTCCACTTCCTGTCCCCTATCCCTTATTTACAAATAATACCTCACTGTAGTCACCACCCGACTTTTCTTAGCGCGTAAAGAAGATTTTAAGAAGAAACTAGTTTGGTTATGCAACAGACTTTCCCACCAATTGCGGGTAACAAATGCCGGAATAATTACCGTAGACAAAGCATCAGGATAGCGGGCTTCAAAATATTTAACAAACTCAACAATCGGCGATACAACCGAGCGATATGGTGAGTCTAAAATAACCAAAGAAATATCGGCAGCTAACTCATCCCAGCGTTGTTGCAGTTTTTCTCGATCCGTGGTGCCAATATCCACATGAATAGCAACAATTTCATCAGCAATACTGCGAGCATAATCGAGGGCTTGTAACGTACCTTGATGAAGTTGACCTACTACAACTATAGCAGGATGACTGACTGCTTCAGTTTTCTCTCTGAAAATATAGCTGCGAGGTGCTACTTCTTGAATACTGAGACGATCTGAAAGGTATTTATAGTGACGATTAACTGCTAAAAGGAAGCTAACAACTAAAGGAATTGCCACCACAACTAACCAAGCACCCTGAATAAATTTGGTTAAAACAATTACACCCAGTACAAGGAGTGTCGCGAATGCACCAAATCCATTCATCACGGCGCTGGCTTTCCAACCACTCGTTTTTTCTTTAAACCAATGTACCACCATCCCGGCTTGGGATAAGGTAAATGAAGTGAAGACACCTACGGCGTAGAGGGGAATAATTGCATTCGTATTTCCTTTGAAGACAATCAGGAGAAAAGCAGCAGCACAGCTTAAGAATATAATCCCATTGGAATAGACTAAGCGATCTCCCAATAAAGCTAATTGTCGGGGCAAAAAGCCATCGCGGGCTAAAAAGTAGCAAAGTCGGGGAAAGTCGGCAAAGCTGGTATTGGCTGCTAAAAGTAAAACGAATAAGGTGACAACTTGCAGGATAAAATACAATAAACCATTCCCTAAAACTTGCCGTGCTAATAGAGAAACGACTGTTTGTCCTTCTTCAGGTACAATATGATATATCTGGGTCAAGTAAGTAATGCCAATAAACATAGCACCTAAAACTAAACCCATATAGAGTAAGGTGATGCGAGCATTTTTCCACTCTGGCTGCTTAAAGGATAACACCCCATCAGATATCGCTTCCACTCCAGTCAATGCAGTACATCCTTGAGAAAATGCCTTGAGAATTAAGAATAGAGTGAGGGGATTTGTTTCGACAATATCTGGATAACTGGTATGGACTTGCCCACTCATTTGTTTAAACAAACCACTGAAAATTAGGACAAAGATACAGCCAATAAACCCATAAGTGGGAATCATGAAAATTTGACCTGATTCCTTCACCCCTCTTAGATTTGCCAGCATAATTAAAAAGACAAAAATTATGCAAAGCCCTACTGATATATGTTGCAGTTGTGGAATGGCAGAAGTAAGGGCAGCAGTTCCCGCTGAGATACTCACAGTCACTGTCAGGATATAATCAATCATCAGGGAAGCGCCTGCAATCAATCCCGGATAAAGTCCCAAGTTTTCTCGCGCTACGATATAAGAACCACCACCTTGTGGATAGGCTTTAATCGTTTGTCGATAAGACAGGATAATAATCGTCAACAGTAAAATAATCCCAAAGGCAATCGGTAAAGATAAACCGAGAGCGCCACTACCTGCTAGCACTAGTACCATTAGAATTTCTTCTGTGGCGTAGGCAACGGAGGAGAGGGCATCGGAGGAAAGCACAGCCAATGCAGCAGGATTGCTTAATCTTTCTTCGGCATGGGCACTAGTGGGCAACTCGTTACCCAGTAACAGTCGCTTGAATGAAAGGTAGAAGGACATAAAAAGTCCAATTGCTTGAGATAGTTTGATAAGATATAATATCATCTACCCAAGGGAATTTACTGGCGTGGAAACTAAGCAAAAATTTACATTTCGGAATCTAGCCAAAAAATCCTCAAAAAAATTGACTGGTACCTTTGCGAGGAACTATAGATCCGCGTCGTTTTGAGTCGAGGTAAATCGCATCATCTCATTTTCTCTGGACTCTTTATAAATTCGCTAATTTCAAGACACTACTTTCAGGATTTGATAAGGTTGATTATTCTCCTCCCACTTTTGAATTGAGGCAGAAAGTTGTGTCTTGCGAAAATAAGACTCCTCATAAGCAAGTCTTAACTCTCTCTCTCCAATATATCTGGCTTAACATCATTCAGGTTTTCTATCAAAGACACCAATCTTAAGTAACCAAGCATCTTGCCAATTTCCAGCACAGTCAAACGGATATATTTCCCAAATTCCTTACTTACACCAAACGTAACTGAGTCTTTACCTCTCCCCCTACCTCCTCACTTTCCTCTAAATCTAACCATTTGTCTCCATATCCCTCCAAAAGGGATTCTGCGGCTTCCATCATCTCCGCAGCAATATCTTTTAATTCTTTCTTATTTTCCAAATAAGCTTTTAGTGCATCGATGGGATTAATACTGCTACCTACACCTAATTCTGGTAAGCGGGGATGAGCTAACTGACTGATAAATTCTGGGCGAATAGTATAGGTGTGGGCTTCGCTTAAAGCTTGGCGAATCGCGCTATTATCGATTAAGTCTAATTGTTCGGAACCTAACTTATAAATTAGACGAACTACTGCGTCTTTAATATCTTTCTTGGCAATAGCTTTCAGTAATTTTGATTGAGGATCTTCTTCCTCTGATATATTCACCTCAATGGTACAGAAAGTACGGGCTGGCAATGGACAAAACTCCCAATCAACTTGACCTTTATCTAGCTGAACAAAAATATACCCTTTCTCTTCCTTTTCCTCACTAAAATCTACCCTTTCAATACTGCCAGGATAAATAATTGGTGGATTATTTGACGGGTTTAAATTTTGGTGGCGGTGGACATGTCCTAGTGCTACATAATCAAACTCGGATCGGGTTAACATAGAGAGGGGAATTGTAAAACCTTTACCTACTGCGAGAAAACGTTCTGCTCCCAAATTAGCCCGATCTGCCATTAAATGAGCTAACATTATTGTTGGTATATTGGGATCGAGACGGCGAATTTCTCCTTCCAATGCGGGTTCGAGGCGCTCAATCATTAATTCATTTACCTCAGAAAGCGCTAATCCTTCTGTTTGGGGACGAGTGAGTAAAGTAGAACGATTTAGCCAGGGTAAAGTTACTACCTGTACCGCTCCATTGGGTGTCTGAATATGATGGGTTTTAATACTATCACCGACGATCATTCCTGGTACACCTAATGTACGATAAATACATAGACTGGCTCCCCCATTACCTTGGGAATGTTGATCGTGATTACCTACTAGCAAAACTGTGGGAATATTCGCATCTACTAAGCGGCGAAATTGAGTGGCAAATGCTTCTTGGATATAGGGTGCAGGTGTGGCATCGGGAAAAGCATCGCCGCCAAACAAAACTAAATCTACTGGTTCCGCGATCGCGCGATCGATAGATTTTGATAAAGTATTGACAAAATCTTCTAATCGTGTGTTTACCCCAGTGGCTGGGTTAATTTTGCCGTGACAGAAGCCACTACCGAGATGAATGTCTGACAGGTGAAGTATTTTAATCATGGGGAATGGGGAATGGAGATTATGTTCTTTTGTGGACAACCGCCAGTGGTTAAAACCACTGTCTAATAGCTAAAGTCGGTTAAAACCGACTCCGTATCTCGATTTTAGTCCGTTAAAACGGACTTAAGCTATTAGACAGAGATAGTATTCTCTGGCGGTTTTAGCCATTAACTATTATCTATTAACCATATTAAAATTCCGGCGACCATAAATCAACAATAGCTACCTCAAAACCTGTTACCCTTCCTACTGCGCGGACTAATGAACAATTAATGGGTTTCATAACCCGCGCAGGCGGGTTTTGTCTGTCTAGACGCGGTTTCAACCGCCAGTCTGAACAAGCCTTGGCGATTGGAAATCGCGGCTACACAAACCAAGTCCTACTGCGCGGACTAATGAACAATTAATGGGTTTCATAACCCGCGCAGGCGGG
>NZ_JAMZMM010000005.1:36242-46244 GCF_024178385.1 Limnofasciculus baicalensis BBK-W-15
TTTTGTCTGTCTAGACGCGGTTTCAACCGCCAGTCTGAACAAGCCTATTTCCGCACCTGCTAGCCTATCAATTGGATTACCAACGGATCGATAATACTAATTAAGCAATAGCTAATAGCTAATAGCCATTAGCCATTAGCCATTAGTCAATTATTGGTATATAAAGAGTAAACCTGACCATCAATTAACAGCCTGGTAATACCCTTTGCCTGCAAATGGGAGCTAGTCTTGTGAAGCATTTGAGGATCGGGAACTTTAATTACTCGTTGGGAACGGTTGGAAAAACGCCGCGCCACTCTATGGTTGTCAAAGATAGGCAATGTTTTTTGCTGGATCTCTTCAACCGGAATTTGTCCCAAGTCGCTAAACTCCTTGAGAGGGCGAGTAATCAATTCAGCCGCTCGATCTACTACCAAATAGCAGATTTTGGGCAGGGATGCTTCAGACAGCGGTAAAACCTTTACGTCAATACCACTCCTGATATGAGGAGCTAAGATTAGTTCATGACCATGAATATCATCATCATCCTCATCTAAATCATCATCCCAATCATCCAAATCATCATCCAAATCATCATCTAAATCATCATCTAAATCTCGATCCAGGAACTCCTTCCTCTCGCCAGTTTTTCCCTGAACTATTTCAACCAGAATATCTTCTGGCTCATCGAATTTCCTTTTAGGTTTAGGCAGATTAAGATTTAATGGCAGCTCAGTTTGAATCGCCTTTTTCTCATAATCAACTTGAGGACCGATCAAAGAACGTTTCCGCCGCCGACGTTGGTCGCTATCTGTGGAATCTAAAAATTCATCCTCAGAGTTTATCGATGGCTGAATTATCTCTTCAACAGGCAATAATTTAGCTTCTGATACCACGTCCACTTCACTTGATATGGCAGAGTATGTGGACATAACCAAGGATGCACCACCGGGCGTGCGGTTCAATCGCTTTTGCTGGATGAGCGCTTCATATTCTGACTCTAACAAGCTGCTTTTGAGGAAGCGGCTAATAGTTGAGTTACTCACGCCATAACGTTCAGCCAGAGTTGAGGTTGTCTCTTCTGGATGTCGGTACAGTTTCAAAATATCTTTTTTATCAGTTTCAGTCAGTTTTCTAGGACTCATTGCTTACCCTCAGTACGCCGACGATTACTACGACGGGATCGGCTTGATACGTCATATTCCAGAGCAGCCCCTATAGCAAAGAGTACCGCACTGAAAATAAAAAATACATCTAGTAGACCCCCACTTTCATATTCTTGACCTTTAGCTTTCGCGATTGCATCGGCATACTTAAATCCCATATCAGCAATATAAAGCGACAATGTTGCAGCGGCAATCATCCGCCACGACTGGGCAAAACGTCCGCCCCAAAACGCTAATAATAGCGTTGAAGCCAGGATTAGTAGACAAACATCCAAAACAATATAGAGGAAATTGACCTGTCTGGATAGCGGACTGAGTAAATTGTCAATACCGACAACCCATCCTGGCAAATTTTTGGCAGTTTCGAGGGCGACAACGGCTTGAGTTGGATCGTTAGCCCCTGGTGCGGCAACCAAAATCCAAATCGCGAAGGCAATCCCCACAGCCGCAATTGCCCCAACAATTCCCCACTGCCACATCTCTAAGTTTAAACGTCTGGGCAGAACCGCTAAAACCATTCCCCAGCCAATTGATACATAAGAAATCAAGTAAAAGAAATCGGCAGGTGATACATCAGGATCGAGATGAAAATGTAGCTCCCAGACCCCAAAAATCACATTGGCGAGCAAGTAGGCGAACATTCCCAATCCTATTCCCAGCCAGACATTACGTCCACTAGGAATCTGAGGACTACCCCAATTCCTGTAACAGAGCCAAGCGGCTGCTAGGAAAGGTACGCATTCGAGAATATATGTGCCAAATAAGTACCCAAACCTGTTCTCCCCAGGAATCGTGACACTAAACAGCAGAAAAAATAACAGAGATCCTACTGCCCACGCCATCCCCCCATAGACAATATTCTGTCCTGTGAGAAGGGATTGAATTTTAGATGACTTATTTGATGACTTATTTATAGAACTCCTCATAAGATTTTGATATCCCCGATGGTAGAAATTACACTGATCTTTTGACACTCCCCTGGCTCAAGCCACGGGGATTCTTAAGACATCACTGCCTTAATATCCTGATTGCTCAGGTTCCCAGGCTCAGTACGTTTGCCGCGAGGGCGTACTGATGTCTCCTTACGTTGTTTCGGGCGTTTAAGTTCCGGGGAGTCCCCCCGTACTAGAGAAAAGGCTCTATCTCTGATGGTTTTTGCAGCACCAATATCCGCATGAGTCATGTATCCACATTGAGTACAAATGAATTTCTCTCCATCACGATTTGATTTATCAATCTGTCCACAATTGCGACATTCTTGGATTGAATGTTTGGGATTAACTTTAATTACGATTTTTCCTTGCTTTCCAGCCAGATACTCAATCTTTAAAATTAATTCAGCCCAACTTGCATCAGAAATAGAACGATTTAAACCTTTCTTTCTCGACTGTCCATTCTTTAGTTTGAATGTCACCAGCACTACGGCGAGGGTTTTTCTGATTAGAATTTTTCCCTGGTTCGCCCGTTGCCCCATTCTTGCTAACAAAACATGTTAATGGGGAAGCTGATGACTTGGTTCTAAGATCGCAGTAATCCCCTTGAATATACTGTGCTGCATATTGACTGATCCGGTCATTTAAACACCAGTTGTAATTACTTCTCAGCATACCCACCCAACTGGACATCTTGTCGGATTGAGTAAGGTTAGGACGTAGTTTGTATACAGAGTTTGTTAGCAAGTTGTCTCACCTCCTTTTTTTATTTAACTAGCTATATGTTATCATAAAAGTGATGCAAAAGTCGGACAGAAGGAAAACAAAAAGATTAAAAGTAAGCCTGACATATCGCAGATACTATAAGCTAATTTTATTGTCGGCTGAATTAGATAGAACTTGTATTCACAGCGGGTAATATTTGCACGGAAACGGAAAAAAGATACAAGTAAAAAGGTATATCACTCAACAACGCTCTTAGGGAGGCTGAAGCCTTCTTGCCCTGGGGCTAACGCCGAGCGACCCTAACATTCCCGGACTAAAGTCACGGGGTTTTCAGGTATGCTCCTTATAAAACTTAGCGGATGGTCAACCACTTGAGCCTCTGGTAACCCAGCGACGACACAATTGTTTAACCTTTTGCGCTGATTATCGCCATAATTTCCCTAGAGGAGAGGATTTCAGCCACTCCATAAAGTGGGTGCGATCGCTAGGAGGCATATCTTGCAATATATCGCTTACTCCCTCTGCAAAGTTAGTATTACCAAAATAACCTTTCCCCAAGCGATATAGTTCCTGCAATAGCGCGATCAGATGGTGTTCTTGCCAAGGGGGAACCTGTAGGTTATTCAGGGGATCGAGGGTGAGCAAGTGTTTCACTGCTTCTGGCGACTCAGCCTGGGGAAAGTGCCACTGGTGAAAGATTTCCCCAATATCTTTCTGAAATAACCCTGCTTGTCTTTGTCCCAAAAGATCCTCAATCTCGGCGAAAACCGTTTGCAGGAGTAAAAGACAGGCTTGGGTGTAAGGGACGATTTTGACATCAAGCCCCATATCATTGCCAAGTTGCTCAATACGGATTCTCCCCCAAACACTATACCTGTCTGGTTCTTCCAAGAGAACGCAGGCTTTCCCCCGATTATCGGTAAGATCTCGCCAGAAAGCCTTCGCTTCTTCAGAGCGATCCGCAGGAAACACGCTAATCAAGCGAAAGGTTTGTCCCTGATAACTGAGAATCGGAATTTGCTGCTCCCGCTTGGGGTGCTGCATACTAGAAATTTCAACATCCTGCCTTTTGAGAATAAACATAACAGTGGCAAATGACTGTCTTGGTCAGATATGTGGGGTAAGTTACCAAAGAAGGTATGAGGGCACAGGTATGAGGGTACAGGTATGAGAGATCAAAAAATTGCTCCCTTCATGCCTCATCCTTCCTACTCTATCCTTTATCCTTTATCGCTCCGATGACCCCTCGATCAATGCGAGTTGCCGTCTATGGTACAATAGTCCGAGTGGTAGTGGGTAAAACTACTGAAACAACCACTGCTCGTTTGTCCCAAGTATATTTATGCTCCGATATAACTAAACCTCTATTGCGATTTCCTCAGCGATCTAGTAAGTTAGTCAAGAACTCGCCGTCAACCTGCTTCGGGTATCATGGGAGTCCCTTTACCTCATTTAAGATGGTTTACTTTATGTAAGCTCAGATCCGATCCATTTTTCAGGCTCTCGTAGCTCAGGGGATAGAGCAAGGGATTTCTAATCCTTTGGTCGTAGGTTCAAATCCTACCGAGAGCGTATTCTCAAAGGGGCTAGGGCGTGTTTTCTGGCCTCTGAAAGGGCGAAGCATTTGGACATAAAACTTTGGGTTTCACCGATAGCTTATCGCCCAAATGCTTCGCCCCTACATCACCGTATGTCAAATTTTATACTTTGAAGACACTCCCTAGTCCCTAGTCCCTACTCCCTAGTTCTTAGTCCCCTTTCACTATATGGAGATCATTCTGTACAGTAAACCCGGTTGCCATCTGTGTGAGGGTTTACAAGACAAGCTAGAACAGATTCAAGGTTTAGAGATTGTACTAGATGTGCGAGATATTACCAGCCGCGAGGATTGGTTCCAAGCCTATCAGTACGAAGTGCCAGTCTTATGCCGAAATATTGCTGGAAGAGAAGAACCCCTCCCTCGCCCTTCTCCACGCTTGACGGTTCAGCAGTTGGTGCAAATGTTACAAAAATATTTAGATGTAACAGACTCATAGCTGATAGAGAAGTTTATTGTCCAATATCAAACCGTAAGTTTGAGTAGTGAAAAGTTTTTCAGAAAATATTGACATATTATCGATCTATTCTCTCCCTAACCCACTTCCGAAAAGCCCTTAAAGCAGCACTTGAACCTTGCGTCAAACTCATTTGGACAAACTGAGAAACCCCCTCAATAAGGGGAAAATCAGGAAAAGTAGGACTAAAAGAAGACTCAATATACTCACCCGCTTCCAGTAGATTAATCCTTAAACTTCCCTGAGAAAACTGCCATAATTCAGGTACTCCCAAAGCTTCATAAGCACTCAGTTGTGTTTTGGATGTAACATCAACTTCAATGGCTAAATCGGGAGGTGGATCTACAGTTAAATCTAATCTCCTTTTGCCAATCATTAAACGATAATTTTGAATATAAAAACAATTATCCGGCTCGATTCCTGCAGCCATATCCTTTCGCTTGAAAGTAGTTGAACCGTAACATTCGCGATCGACTTCCAACTCTTCTAGCAAAATCTTCCCCATGTCACCAATAATTTCTTTATTAAACTCATGTTCTGGCAATGGCATTCTAATTTCTAGTTGATTTTGATAGTAAGCTACTCTACTAGCTCTTTTTTCACCTAGTTCTTGCAAAATATCCTCGAACTTTGACCAGTTTACATCAGTCAAAATAATCCGCTGTCCTGGAGGAACACTTAACTGCTTGAGCTGTAATGTTACCATTGACAATTACCTTCAGGTTAACCTACTTCTATTTTAGGGCGATCGCCCCGATTCGGCAGTGCTATGATTGCTATATGGGTATCAAGTATTTAATTATTTAATTTAATATTATACAATTCGGCTAGACAGCTTACCAATTACCCATTCCCCTTTCTCTGTGAGGAGTCAGATGAAGCTACGCGATTTATTAGCAACAATTTCTAATATTGTGCCAACCCCGGCTCATTCAGCGATGGATGCTGAAATTACCGGAATTTGTACTAATTCTCACGCCTGTAAACCGGGCGATTTATTTATTGGGATGCCGGGAACCCGGGTTGATGGGGGAGAATTCTGGGAAAGTGCGATCGCAAATGGTGCGATTGCTGCCCTCATTTCTACCTCAGCAGCTCAAAAATCCCCTCCCCTAAGCAAGGGAAACTCAGAAGAAATGAGTTGTGTTATTTCAGCAGAAGATATGACTGCTGCTTGTGCCGCTGTTGCCGCTGCTTTTTACGGTTACCCAGCCCAACAGATGAAAATGATTGGGGTGACAGGTACGAATGGCAAGACTACCACCACTCACCTAATTGAATTTATCCTGACTCATGCCCAATTTCCGACAGCACTTTTTGGCACTCTCTATGCCCGTTGGCAAGGGTTTGAGCAAACAGCGGTTCATACTACCCCGTTTCCTGTTGAATTACAACAACAGCTTAAGTTAGCTGTATCAGCAGGGTGTGAGTTTGGGGTGATGGAAGTTAGTTCCCATGCCCTCGCACAAGGTAGAGTGATGGGGTGTCCTTTTACAGTTTCTGCTTTTACTAATCTTACTCAAGATCATTTGGACTACCATCGCGATATGGAGGACTATTTTGCAGCAAAAGCTTTGCTGTTTAGTCCAACTTACCTCCAAGGTAAGGCAATTATTAATGCTGACGATTTATATGGACAAAGGTTGATTAGCCAACTGAAACCAGCACAAGTTTGGAGTTATAGCGTAGAAAATCTCAATTCCCCCACTCCCGACTCCAAAAAACCCACTCCCCCTGTTGATTTATGGCTGAGTGAATTAAACTATGGAGCAACTGGAGTTAGTGGTATTCTCCATACGCCTGTAGGTGAGGCTTCTTTCCAGTTACCGTTGGTGGGTCAGTATAATTTATCTAATATGCTGGCAGCGGTGGGAACCGTTTTACATTTGGGACTAAGTTTAGATGCGGTGGTGGCAGCTTTACCTGATTTTACAGGTGTTCCCGGACGGATGGAAAGGGTACAAATTAAACCAGATCAGGATATTAGTGTAATTGTTGATTATGCTCACACTCCCGATAGTTTAGAGAATTTGCTGAAGGCTTCACGCCCTTTTATTCAGGGCAAAATGATTTGTGTGTTTGGTTGTGGAGGCGATCGCGATCGCACAAAGCGTCCCAAAATGGGTAAAATTGCCGCTGAAGGTGCTGATATTGCGGTTTTGACTTCAGATAACCCGCGCACGGAAGATCCAGAAAAGATTCTGGAAGATGTCTTGGCGGGGATCGATCCTGCGATTAAACCAATGGTAATTTGCGATCGCGCTACGGCAATTCGCACTGCTATATTACAAGCAGAACCAGGAGATGGGGTTTTAATTGCTGGGAAGGGGCATGAAGATTATCAAATTCTCGGTACGGAAAAAATCCACTTTGATGACAGAGAAGAGGCGCGAGATGCTTTAGCCCAAAGATTTGGGGATTAGTTTGATTGCCTCTGTCTCATCTGTCTTCCCCCGTTTCCTCCCCCCATGGGGGGAGGAAACGGGGGGCAGTTTCATTCTCAAATTTTACGACAGATTGAAATCTGTCGCTATACAGACAAAACCTGCCTTCGCAGGTTAGCAAGTTTTGCATTAGCTTATTAACAAATAAGTTGAACCGCCGAAGGGCGGTAAAGCCAGTGTAGCAACAGGTTAAAACCTGTTGCTGTGGGAGAATGAAACAGCCCTGGGAGGAAACGGGGGGCATAGTCTACGCAATATATCCATAACTGGTTGGTTTTTAAACTGGAATAAAGTGTAGGTTTTTTGATGGGAAACCTACAAAACCAACTCGGATTTCGACCGTAAAGTTCGCTATGCCTACGGCACGCTTCGCGAACGACAAAGTTAGTGGTCGGTAATTTCTCTTAAGCACTGTCTGCCAGATGACTGTTTAACATAAGCTTAAGCTATAACTTTGCGATAGTCTATAATTTTCAGGTCAGCTCAAAACCTAAAAAATATTTATTGAATATGGCTGTAATATAATATGTCCATATGCACAGGTGATTGCCAGTTACATGTTTGTACGGAGAAAAATCTAAAAATCGTAATTAAATTTAATGGCTCGCAATAAAGTTTAATAACTCGCAATAAATTGCAAGATGAAGGCGCAGATGACAACTCCAGATTTCTCCATCTATCAGCTAACCCTGGACAATCTTAAGATACCTCAGTCTCTTACAATCAGTCCCCTCTTGCTCAAATCATTGGTTGGGGCTATCTTCGATATCCTAGTTGAGGCAAAAATATCAGCAACTATCTGGGTTAAGCTACCCCCCGAAGCAGATTGGATTTCCAAAATCAATCAGTATCAGCAACAAGAGTGGTTTAATCAGAAGATTTATCTCTGTAGCTGTGTTGAAAATGAGAAAATTGAGGAAACAGATATTTTGTCAGAGGAAACTGAGGTTGAGGGAGACAATCGAATTGTCGCCATCCAGCTAGGAGGAGGAAATCAGCTTAAACAAGAATTATTTCTGATTGTTATCTGCGAACAGTTTACTAGTTTAATAGTTGCTCATCCCCTACCTCTAACTCAGCCAGATACAAATCGCAATGATTCATATCTAGCCATTTGTACCTTTGATCGAAAAATAATTAAACTCGTTATGGCGGGACTAAAAGGAGCAATAGCGGATAATAACTGTAAGTTGTTGGCAGATTGGGGAAATCTATTTGACAATTGGTTTAGTAACAAGGGGCTTAAGCCCCTTGTTACTGGAATTGAGTCATTTGTTACTGATTCAAATGATCGAGATTTATTGACTCAGATATTAATCAAACAATTACAAAGAACTGAAAATATTTTACAATCACCTCCGACAAGAGAACGATCTTTACCTAGTAAGGAGCGACGGAACAAGGATGAGTTTTTGAGACGAGTGGCGCAGGAACTAAAGACACCGCTGACGAATATGAAAACAGCTATAACTTTGCTGGATTCACCACAACTCAAACCATTACAGCGTCAGCGATACATGGAGCTACTCCATAAAGAATGCGATCGCCAAAATTCCTTAATTGCTGGATTCCTCGATCTAGTTGAAATCGATGAAGATCCCTATAATACAGTGATGCCTGCGGTGGAATTAGCAGAGATTATCCCCGGAATTGTCAGCACCTATCAACCACTAGCAGAAGAGAAAGGCATTCAACTTGGTTATACCATACCATCTAAGTTACCACCCGTATCCTGTTTAGATACGTGGCTGCGACAAATCACAATTAATTTGCTTAATAATAGCCTCAAATTTACCCAAACAGGAGGGAAAGTAAGAGTGCTAGCAAGTCTTCAGGGAGAATATGTTCAGGTGGCATTTAGCGATACGGGGATGGGAATTGCTCATAGCGAAATCCCGAAGATTTTCGACAGTTTTTATCGAGGCCGCCCAATTGCTGGGGAAGAAACTGGTGCTGGTTTAGGATTGACAATTGTGCAGCAATTATTACTTCGTTGTGGCGGTTCAATTTCAGTTACTAGTCAATTGGGTAAAGGTGCTACCTTTAAAGTTTTACTACCAATTGCGCCGACTTAGATTGAGTAAGTAGAGATAAACAATAGGTTAATTTGCCCAATGGTACTTGGGTGAGTTTCTGGGTTGGGATAAGTTAACCTCAAGATCCGTGGAAAAGTATGAGATTCGGGGATTGGCGGGGAATTTGTTTAATGAAACCTCCGATCCCCTCTTGGCAGATCGATTCCAGGTGTGCTTACATGGAGTAGAAGTAGATGGGTAGTGCCTTCCTTCCGGTGTTTGAGGCGGGGGAAGAGGGTTAACGGCTGTTCATTGATATGCGTAGGTTTTTAGAAGCGGTAGAGAATATTGTAAGTTTAATTGAGCTTACTGATCTAATCCTTTTGATGTCAATAGGGCAGTTGTAGGTAGGTATAGGTCAATAAAAGCATATATAGCAGTCGCCCGTGTTAGGACAAGGGGCTTAAGCCCCTTGTTAAAATTTAAGCTTAGAATGTCCTAACCACTGTGGCGGTTGCTATAGCTGAATTTATGTAAACTGGAGCTAACTCTTTTACAGAGAAGCTTTGTGGCTCATTTTACATAAATTCACATAGAGAGATTGAATTACACTCACCTACTTAGCAATCCCAGGGTGTGGCTAAATCAAAAAAGTACATTTCCTGAGCAGAATCATCAATGGAGAT
>NZ_JAMZMM010000430.1:0-4183 GCF_024178385.1 Limnofasciculus baicalensis BBK-W-15
GAATAACTAATTACCCTCAACCAACAACCAATAACCATTCCATCGGTGTTAAGATGGGCGACAGTTCTGATCTAAAAGCCAAGAACTAAAGAATGGTAGTGAGAATTTAACTCTGGGTAAGGTATAAAGAGCCAGTTGGCGATTAATCTGGAATCTTGGCTAGAATCAAACGCTAAGGTGGTTTTTTGAGGAGTGATAGCCCAGTGAAATATTATTCGATATTTGGAAAAAAAGCCTATTGGGCTTTGATAGTTGCCACTTTAGGTTGCTGGGTTGCGAATTCGTCCCCAGCACAAGCAGCACCCATTGAGGCTTCTGCGGAGGAATTATCGACAGCTACGGATTCTCTAGCTGCAACTGAAATAGCCGCAGATAAATTAGAGGCGGCACCATTAGCAAATCAAGCAAGTGTGGTGGAATCGACGACTGCCACTGATACGTCGGGAGCATTTGCACCAACCTTGCCCTCACCTGAAGCTATTCAGGCTCAAATATTGCCAGAGGGTGATCCTGCCTCTCTTGAAGTTGGTCAACCAAACCCGTTAGAGTCGGATGGAGTAGACGATTCTATGGGTCAAGTGACAAATGTGTCTCAGTTACGGGATGTATCTCCTGGAGACTGGGCTTACGAGGCATTGCGATCGCTAGTTGAACGGTATGGTTGTATTGCTGGCTATCCTGATGGCACATTTCGCGGCAATCGCGCCATGACTCGGTATGAATTTGCTGCGGGTTTAAATGCTTGCTTGCAGCAAGTTGAGCGTTTGTTAGTTGACAATAAACCTAATGTTCCTCAAGGAGATTTAGTATCGCTGCGACGGCTAATGGAAGAGTTTCAGGGAGAACTTGCCACATTAGGGGCGCGAGTCGATAATTTAGAAGGTCGTGTATCCTTTTTGGAAGACCATCAGTTTTCTACCACTACTAAACTTTTCGGACAGGCGATTATTGGTGTTCAGGGACATAGCAAGAATGACTTTGAATTACTCGGTAGTCCAGTTGGGGTTGGCAATCAAACAGATGACAATATTAATGTCATTAACAACGTACAATTAAGCCTGTTCACTCAATTAAGTCCTCGCAGTCTCTTACTTACTAGTTTACAAGCTGGTAAGGGTCGTACCAGCAATTTTCCTGACACATTAGGTAACTATATCCGTTTGGGATATGAAGGCGATAACGATAACGATGTGAGGGTAACAGATCTCAATTATCGCCAGCTATTTGGGAGTAAATTTGCTGTCATTGTTGGACCACAAGGAGTTAGTCCAGTCAATGTTTTTCGGGGTGTTAATCGCATCGAAAGTGCGGGATCTGGTCCACTATCCAGCTTTGCCCAACGGAATCCAATTATTGGTGTTGGTAATGGTAGTGGCGGAATTGGTTTTGACTGGCAAGTTGCTACTCGGATGAGTTTGCAAGGTGTCTATTCCTCAAGTACTCCAGAAGACCCAAATAACGGTATATTTGGCGGCGATAATGGGACAACATCAGCCGGATTGCAGTTTGTTGTATCTCCCACCGATAAGATTGATATTTCCTTGCAATATATCAATGCCTATTCTCCTTTTGGTCGATTAGGTACGGGTGTCGGTGACGATCTTGTCGCCCTAGCAGGAAGTAGTGGGAGAGCGCCAATTAATACTAATGCCGTGGGTGCAGGTTTAGAATGGCGAGTTTCACCAAAATTCACCTTCGGTGGTTGGGCTGGTTATACCAACTCCGATCTTAAAAGCGATTCCGGAAATGTCGAAACCTTAAACTGGATGGCATTTCTGAATATTTACGACTTGCTCGGTGAAGGTAATTTAGCGGGTATTTATGTTGGCCAACCGCCTCGGATTACCAGTAGCGATTTACCAAATGGCAGAAATGTACCCAGCTTTATTAGTGAAGGAGATTTCTCTGCTGGAGCTGGGGAGCAACCGAGTACGACAACTCATCTGGAGATATTCTATCGGTTCAAGGTATCAGAAAACATCAGTATCACACCTGGAGCGATCGTCATTTTCAATCCCCTACAGAATGATAAAAATGACACGATTACGGTGGGTGCTATCCGTACCACATTTAGTTTTTAGGGGCTAGGGACAATGACTTACGCAAATCCTCTATTTGTAGGGTGCGTTATCCTTTGCTAACGCACCATCAACATTATTAGTAGTATTGTTGCGTAAGTCCGATTAAACTGATAACTTGCACCAGTCGCAATATAGCCAAGGCGATTGGAAATCGCGGCTACATTGCCAAGGCGATTGGAAATCGCGGCTACACAAACAAAGTCCGCCTGCGCGGACTTTAGTCAAATCAATGGTATTACAACCCGCGACGGCGGGTTGTGTCTGTGTAGATGCGATTTTAACCGCCTTTTTGATAATGGTGCAAGTTATGAGATTAAAGATACTGTAAAGATTGTGTGAAGCAGGAACCCTACCTAAAGGAGAGCGTCTTAGCTTGTTATAGGCGGAATTAATTTCTGGAAATCTGCAAGTTGTCTTATAGACGAAGCTCCTGATGGTAAGGCAATAAATGAGCGTAGTCTATTCCGTCTTCTTCATGAGTACTTCAAGATCTGACTATGTTCAGGATTAAATATCAAGTGAAAAATATTTGCAGTTAGATCTCGAAGTCAGGCAAATCTAGTTCATTAGCTGATGGAGTCTTAATTAATATGAATCTCAAATCACTTCACTACATTGTTGGTTTAGGTATCTTCGGTGGTTTAGCTGTTGTACTTACCCCTCCTGCTCATGCCCAGACTGCTGGTAGCCAAACCCCTACTGCTACTACTACCCAAACCACTACTTCCCCATTTGTTCAGGTGACAGGTGGCTCCCTACAAGGGCAAGGAGCATTTTTCGTACCGACTCAGAATGCAGCCGGAAAAGTTACTCTATTTGATGCGACTGTCCAACAATTGCGGATTGTCAGCCCCAACGGAACCTTGACAAATTCTCAATTTATCCCCACTGCTGCTAGTTTCACAGACAAAGATAATAGCGGTACGCCTAATATGGGAGATACAGGCGTTCTCCAAGGCAAACTAACAGGAATTGCCTTTACCAACACGGGAAATCTCTTGCCTTTCTCAGGGGTAGATACCCTTCTAGGGTTTAATCTTCAGTCGTTTACTCAACAATTCAATCTCCAAGGTTCGCTGATTACTTCACCGACGGGTAGCGATTTACCTCCTGTTTTCTTGCCGGGATTGACTAACGTTACTGTTACTCCTTCTACTTTGACTGCTGCTAATGGAAACTTACAAATTGGTAATTTTGGTGGTGAACTTAAGAGTGGTGTAATTAATCTCCTTGCCAATCAGGTCAAGTTTATGGAAACTGGTGGCGGATCTCCACCTCCTACTCCCACTCAAAATGCTCTTCTTCAACGTCTCAAGTTTAAATTTGAAGGGGCAAATTTACCAGCGGGAAGTTATAAATTTGAGTCAGCTAGCACAGGTACTGGAACGGGTACTGGTACGGGGATGGGCACTGGGACTGGCATGGGTACAGGTACTGGCATGGGGACTGGCACAGGCACTAGTACTGGCATCCACTTTGTAGGTAACGCTAACCAAAAATTTGAGATTGAAACTGTTGGCAACTCAGGTGCAACCAAGTTCAAATTCAAGGGTGAAGGTGGTATTGTAGATGCGACTCTTGGTGGAGTGTCTGCTACAGGAATCGATGCCTCTAAACCTTTAGATCGTTTTGAAATTAAAGGGAAAGATGAAGGTGAAGTTTCTGGTGTCGCTTCTCTCTTTTCAGCGGATGGATTTGCCTTCAATAGTGTGGGAAGTGAAGGGAAAACTAAATATAAGTTTGAGCAAGGGACTAACAAATTAGAAGGAGAGACTGGTGATATCAGGTTCCAGGCTTATGCAGGGGTTACCAATATCAACAATTTGAATATTCAGTCCAATTCCCAAACTGGTGGCTACAACTATACCAATACCAATTCTGGTAGCAGCGGTGGCAGTACTGGCGGCAGTATGGGTGGCAGTAATACTACTTCGATTTGTAATATTTGCCAAAGTCCTTCTCTGAACCTCAATAATATCGTTTTCAGCACTAGCACTATATCGCTGACTAACAACCAATTGACGTTCATTACTATTGGTGCTGCTGGTGGTGCTGCTGGTGGTGCTGCTGGTGGTGCTGCTGGTGGTGCTGCTGGTGGTGCT
>NZ_JAMZMM010000430.1:4283-4546 GCF_024178385.1 Limnofasciculus baicalensis BBK-W-15
GCTGGTAGTGCTTCTGGTGGCTCAAGTCATACAGATGTATTTACATTGTCAGGAAGTTCCGGTGCTGCTCGATATCAATATCAAGTCTCTGAATCGATCCGTTTCAGTGGCAGCTCAAAAACTAAGGTAAAGGTTAAATATCACGAGCAGGGGAGTAACCGATTTTATCTAGTCACTACTGGTAGTGGTTCCGGTAGTGGTTCCGGTAGTGGTTCCGGTGGTGGTTCCGGTAGTGGTTCCGGTGGTGGTTCCGGTGGTGGTTC
>NZ_JAMZMM010000431.1 GCF_024178385.1 Limnofasciculus baicalensis BBK-W-15
TAGCGTTTTTTTATCTTAACTATCCCTTGTGACAGTTGAGGGTGCGGAATGTGGGTTATAAAAGGCCAGAGAAAACACAAAAGATTTGGCAGATGAATGACAACTAGAAAATTCATGTTTGGCTAAGTTTAAGGCAACTAGACTGGCATTAAAATGAAAATCAAGCCGTGGTAAATGACGAGCTTGACAATCAGACAATCCCGTAAATTGCTTGGCATCACGAAAAATAAATTCGATCTGAAAACGATCCTGATAATATTCAACAATTTGCTCAGGCATTAGGTTAATATCAGTGCTAAACAATAAAGTATTTTTGATTTTCCCATTGGCTTGAACTTCAGAAATACAAGCCAAACTAATTTGGCAATTTAAACAACAACTCCAGACTACCAATGTATATAAGGAAACTCCCGGGTTGAGATTTTTAACAAATTTAAGACGACTCAAATCATTAGAGTCAAATTTACCATCATATTTGCGAGGCGCTCCCAGTTTCTTTTGTTCACCTGTATAAAGATAGCGGAGGTTAGCATCAACTCTTAACTTGCCAATAAAGTCTAAATTTAACTCCCGCACACCATCCCAGAATTTAGAGCGGTAGTAATAGCCATCAGCTACCAAATAACGCACAGAATTAGGGAAGAAAGAATGAGTATTCTTTAAATGTTGTGCATAGTCATCAACTCTTGTGATATCAGGCTTTGAGCTTTGAGAGTCCGGTTTTTTGCAAGATTTCTTAGACCAGCAATTCTTGGGTTTTTGTGGCAGTTTTTTCACGGCATTTATTTGAGGACGTGACGGAGTTTGTTGTACGCTTAAGCTAGAGGATAAACGAGTCTCAATTTCGACAATAGAAATCACAGAAATTTCCAACCCCTGTTCCGATTTACCAGCTACACCATTATAAAAATAAGCCTTGCCATCAGTTTTTTTGCCAATTTTTATTAAAAAAGAACAATCAATGACGGCAATGACTGTGTGTTCAGGATTTAAGGCTTCTTTGAGAAAATATTGATTAAATTGTGGAAAGTTAAAGCTTTTGAGAAAGTGACGACGGTAGGTTTTTTCGCTCAAATAACTATAACGACTGAGATTCGTGAAGTTGCTCTTGCCATAGGCTAACAAAATAGTTGAGAATAAAGTGATTAAAAACTTCTTTTGGGGTTGACTAATCCCTGGCATTTGCTATAAGATGGATTCCCTAATATTCCTAATGCAATCTGTTAAGCTTGTGTGTTTTTATAGCTTAACCGAAAAGAGTGCCTTTTTTTTGTTTATTTTGGGTTCAGATTGCACTCACTTTTTTTGATTCTGTGCTGTATTGCGTTAGCGAAGCTTGCCGTAGGCATCGCATCCCTCTTTAAAAACTGTCCGGAGTATTGTTAGTTTCTATTTAAAAATAACCTTGTTTTTCATTTAAGTCAAGGCTTACAAGCATTAAGATCTGTTAATTTATCCAGAATTAAACAGTTTTTCTTGTACTAGTTTTACATAGCTAGTCTAGGAGAGCCGTTATTCATTTCTCCTCTCCATACTACGAGGATGCTTTTCTTCTTTATTTTCTCATTTTTTAGTCCGCTCAACCTACAGATAATTTTTACTTATCTTTGAGTCCCTTGGCACTCATCTTGGATATAAATACTCAGGGGCTTTGACCCTTTTTTTGGTTTGACTCTCCCTTGTGACAGTTGAGGGTGCGCAATGTGGGTTATAATCTGGGGCAGGAGGTAAACACAATGGTGAAATGCCAAGCGAAAATTTAGTGCAAAAACTCTCAACGCAAGTGGGAGAGATAATCAAAAAAATAATTTAGAGGGAGAAAAATGTTAAAAGCTATCAATTGTTTTTTCATCAGAATACTAGCATTCGTCTTCGCATTTGGTATCTTCTTAACTACCGGAATTGGCATTGCTAAAGCTGACTATTTAGTTCAAGGTGGAAAGATTACCAATGTTCAAAATACTTCTTCTAACGGCGATAATTATGCTGTTACTATCAGCGGTGGAGTAGGTCCTTGCGCAGATAGAGTGATCATCTTACCAGCTTCAGGAGTACTAAATCGAGACATTCATGCACGTGGTTATAAAGCTGTATTAACTGCATTATCCAATGGCTTTTTAGTAGATATTTACGACTATACTAGCTCTTCTTGCAGCAATGGTGGTCAAGTAACTATTACCAAATAATTAGGTACGCAAATTCTAATTTTAATTAGACCTGTCCGAAATATTAACTATTTTCTTTATCCTGACTTTTGAATGCGTGACTTTTGACGAATATGAAGGGGCTGATCCTTACATTTTTTGTAACCGTTCAGGGGGGTGCGCCTGCGGCGCACTCCCTGAAGCGAAGTTTGAGGTTAAATTAGACTTTTGGCAGTAAAGAAGGAGCCGATTGACCCGAGCGAGCATTTGTCACAGCAGTTGTGATAAACTCTAAGACATTGCGCTCTTGAGATTTCAGTGTGGTAACTGAGCGTGAGGATTCGTGCCACAAAATTACTCCCGGCAAAAGTTTGAGAACCGAAACTGGTACGCCTCCAAATCACAGCCTTCCGGATGGCTCTTTCAGCGGCATTGTTAGTTGGCTCAACTCCAGGAGTTGTCACAAATAGCCACATCCCACCCTCAACCTTCAATAGTTGACGACAAGTGCGAACTGTTTTTGCCAAAGGGGTTTTTTCGGAAGAGGTAATTTCGTAGTTAGCACCTTCTTGTAAGAGTGAGAGAATTTGGTCACGAATATCTTTGACCAATTCGACAAAATGAGACCGTTCAAGAGTTCCATCTCTAACTCGATGCCATAACTCAAATAACTTTTCTTCTTGTTGAATTAATCGGGTTCCTAATTCTGTACAGAAATTGAGATCCCAAATAAGTCAGAGAGTGCGCTTTGTACCATGCGGTGGCTGTGACGGTATAATCCACTTAATAAGGCTACGGTTGCCACAACTCTGACACCGTATCCACTATTTTTTACGTCGTCGGGCAATGTCGCACGAGTCGAAGTTCCACATCCTCCACATGTTAATTGGTGCAAACGATGTTCGATGACTATGGGTTCAATCGGTGGAATTTCGACTATTTGGTGGCGATAGGGGTTTGTATCTTCTCCCTGAAGGTTTTCGCCACAACATCGGCATGTAACTGGATGATGGTCGAGAACTGAGTGACATTTTTCTACTGGGTATAAGTCTCGGCTTTTTCCCTGATGACCGGGTTGACCACCCCTTTTTTTGCCACTTTTTTTTCTTGATTTCCCACCTGTTCCTGGTGGGTCGCTTGATGGTGGTAATGATGAGTTTTTTGATGTTTGATTGACTTTTTCTCTTAATTCCTCTTCCTGGGACTGTAATAATCCTGCCTCTTGTTCTAATGAGTCAATCCGCTTCGCCATTAACTCCACCAATTTTTTGACACTGGCTGGAGTTTTTTCCCAATCTTCTCTTGGTATTTGTTCAATTAAGCTGGGGCGCGATGGTTCCATGAATTCCATTTTACCATCATAAGCGATCGCTCTCATCGCTCAGTCGCGATGGCGATAGCCCGCAATTCGGCATCGCGAATCCCTGGCATAGTCGCCCACGTTACCCCAATCAGTTACCGCTTCGCTTACCGGGGAGTGCGCACTTCTGCGCACCCCCTGAACGGTTACAAAAAAATGGCACTGTCCCCTTACAAGGTGAGTCGCTGAAAGCCCCGTGACTTTAGTCCGGGGATGTAGGCGAAGCCCCCCGGAGGGTAAGCGCTTCGCAGGAAATATCGCTGCCTTCCAGTCTTTTATTAATTCGGGCAACACTAGTCTTAGTCGTTCTTGCCAATCAGGAACAGATTTTAATTCTTTGGCTAATTCCACATCCATCCTTAAGCATACTGGACTACTGATTAAGGGTTTTTCTCGGTCGGTTGTAAAACCTTGTTTATGTTTTTTCTGGAATGGCATTTACAATCACTCTACAAATGTGTATACTTATTTATAGCTGGGAACAGGAAGTAATGACAACTTGTACGGATGTCAGCAAAATTTAATTAATCCAGCTCCAGAATTAAAAGCAATCCTTGAGTTTATTTGTTTGGAATCACATAAGCTGACTAACTGCGGTATCTACTATGCCCGTCAGCTATTTTTCAAAACTGGTAAGTTAATTGGTAAGTACGACTTAGAAAAGGAGTACAAAACCAATAAGCATTATCAGGTTATGCACTCTCAAGCAGCACAACAGATATTAAGGTCTGTTGCTGAGTCGTTTAAATCTTTTAGGGAATTAGACAAGAAGTACAGTAAGGGTGAATTGCACTTCAAACCAAGATTACCTAATTACCGTCAAGGTGCAGGATATGCTCTGGTAACTTATCCCAAACAAGCATTAAGACTTGTTGGCGACCAAATCAAAATTCCTCTTGGCACAACGGTGAAAAGGTGGTTCAAGCTTGATAGCTTCACAATCCCAATGCCTGAAAACTTGGAGTTTGAAGATATTAAGCCCACATTCCGCACCCTCAACTGTCACAAGGGATAGTTAAGATAAAAAAACGCTA
>NZ_JAMZMM010000059.1 GCF_024178385.1 Limnofasciculus baicalensis BBK-W-15
TTGCTCATGAGCCACTGACTCACGGCGTGCGACTCTGTATGCGAGTGTTATCATATAAGGAGCTGTTTGGTGTTTTTTTGTTTTTGTTGGTTATTTGTTGTTTGGTGTCAGTTCACTTAAGTGCATTGGTGAAGCACAAAAGGCAGGCGTAGCACCGCAATGAGTTAAACAAATAACCAACCACCAACAACCAACAACCAACAACCAATAACAAACAACCAACAACCAACAACCAACAACCAATAACCAACAACCAACAACCAACAACAAAATGACAACAAAATGACAACATCTACCTCAAACCCCACTCCAAAAAAACCACTCCCCACTCCCCTTGAATGGTTATGGGAAATTCCCTTATCATTTCTATCTTTTATATTTTCCAGAATCTTAAAAGTAGTGATGCAAAGTTTAACTGGGGTTTTCTCCGCATCCAACGCACAAGAATCTCCAGAATGGCAACTGGTATCCGCTAAATTCCTAGAAAAACCTGTTAAACTCCTGTGGGCGATGAGTCGCGCTCGTTGGAATTTACACGCCATGGTTTCCATTGTTGGTCCTTTGGAGGTAAAAGAAGTAATTAGTATTGATATTACTTCTGCCCAAAAATCAGCCAAATCTTGGACAGTTGTACTCTATACTACTCCTTCATTTGACACTATCGATAGTTTTAGCTCTCTAACTGTATCTGGTGAGAATCAATGGGAATCATTTAAAGTTCAGCCAGGAAGATATTTATTAGGATTGCGATATTATCACTGGACACCAACGGTAGAAGTTCCAACCGTTAAAGTAGATGGGGTAAAAGTGGTTGAAGCTAAGACTATCCCAGCACCTCGTGATGTCAATGGTTTTTACCGCGACTTAATTCAACGGAAAACCTTCCTCCATGTTTGGTTAAATTATTATGTTTTTAGCCTCTTGCGCTTTAAACAGTGGTTGCCTGAGAAGTTTGTCAAAGATGTTTTCTTGCCCGTACCCAATCCAGAAACTAGATTTTATTACGGGGCAGTCAAACCAGGTGAGGTAGTCAAGTTTGAATTAAATCCCGAATTAGTAGCAAATTACTATATTTATTATAGCTTATATAGTCGAGAATGTTTTCCATTAGATTGGTATCCCATTAGTGAATCAGCACATAAAACAGCAGTTAATCAAGAGAAATCTCTTTATATAGTGCGGATTCATCCCAAGTTTTCTAAAGAGGCAGAGTTTAAGAATGAATGGGTAAATATTAACACTTGTTCTGATATTTGAGGTATCTAATAATGACGATTGCAACTTCAAGCATAGCCGAACAAAGAACCGTACTTAGAAACATTAGTTGGGAAACCTTTGAAACTTTACTGGAAGAGACAGGTGAAGATAGAGGTTCCCGATTTGTTTATGACTGTGGTACTTTAGAAATTATGACACCTCTTTACGAACATGAAAACCCGAAAATTCAGTTCGATCGTTTTATTTTTGCTTTAGCTGAAGAAGTGGATATTGGGCTTAAAAGTGCTGGCTCTATGACTCTGAAGCGGAAATCGGTTAAGCGAGGCATAGAACCCGATAATTGTTATTATATTCAAACAGAACCAATAGTTAGAGATAAGCAAGAATTAGATCTAAAAACAGATCCGCCACCTGACTTAGCCATCGAGATTGATATT
The DNA here is from genome assembly GCF_024178385.1 of Limnofasciculus baicalensis BBK-W-15. Taxonomy (GTDB): domain Bacteria; phylum Cyanobacteriota; class Cyanobacteriia; order Cyanobacteriales; family Coleofasciculaceae; genus Limnofasciculus; species Limnofasciculus baicalensis. The sequence continues at coordinate 1,656 of NZ_JAMZMM010000059.1, forward strand.
ACCAGTAGTTCAGTAAATAAGTCAAGCATTTATGCGGCATTAGGTGTAAATGAAATTTGGCGATATAATGGAAGAGTTTTGAAATTCTATCAATTAGTAGATGGAGAATATATTGAGTGTGAATTTAGCATAGCTTTCCCATTGGTATCAGTGACGGAAATCAGCAGATTTATTGAACAGCGAAAAACCATGGGAGAAATTGCATTAGTAAAATCTTTTCGCGCTTGGATTAGAGATAAAATAGTCCAAAATACTGGAGATAAACACTAATGAATCAACGACGTGAATTACCTGATTGGAAACAAATATATCAGGAAAAAGAAGCCGAAACCATGGCTTGGTTTAACCCGGATTTAGATGCTGATCTCGATTTAGCATTAACAAAGCTTAACCTGAAAGCGGGAACAGTATTGGATTTAGGTACTGGTCCCGGTACGCAGGCACTGGCATTAGCTCAACGCGGTTTTCAAGTGACAGGAACAGATATTTCAGATGCGGCTATTATTCGGGCAAAAGGTATCGCCGCCGAAAAGGGATTGGATATCGATTTTAGACAGGATGATATCCTTAATAGTAAGTTAGATCAAAGCTTTGATATTGTATTCGATCGCGGCTGCTTTCACGTATTTCATGAGGAGCAGAGACAAGATTATGTTCGCACTGTCAGCCGTTTAGTGAAGCCGAAAGGTTATTTTCTTCTCAAATGTTTTAGTTACTTGGAAACTCGCCCAGATGGTCCTTATCGATTTACTCCAGCAGAAATAGGGGATATTTTTGAGGGTGAATTTAAGTTATTTTTGGTTGAGGATACTGTGTATCAAGGGACGATGGAGGTATTTCCTAAAGCTTTATTTTGTGTGTTGGAGAAAATTTGAATTAGAGGGATGGAAAAGTATTCCGATAACTAATTTAAGTTATGCTGTAAAACCAGCTAAGGCGAGTGATAGTGTGTTTGATGAACTAGCTGAATATATAGTAGCGGTGTCATAAATATTTAGAGTCTATCGAAATGAGAATTAACAGCGCTGAAGCGCTTACTACTAACAGCAAGAGAGATAATATATTAGATATCACCGCATCCTATCTCACCGAATCAGTCGCCCCCTTAGCCTCACAAATCGACACCAATCCAGAATTATTGAAAGAAGCATTAACAGGAATGGGCAATCTATCCTTACTCGCCCTAAAAGTTCCCCAAAGTTGGGGAGGTGCTGAAGTTAGCGAAACAACTTATTGGAAATTCCAACAACTAGTAGCACGTTATTCTGGTGCTTTAGCATTCCTCCAAACTCAACACCAAAGTGCAGCAGGATTCCTGATTAATAGTGAAAATCAATACTTAAAAGAAAAATATCTTCCCTATATGGCTAATGGCAAAATCTTAGTCGGTGTCGGATTCTCCCAACTGCGACGTGCAGGAGAACCCTTAGTCAAAGCAATACCCATATCGGGAGGATATCAACTAACAGGAAAAGTACCTTGGATAACAGGTTATGGTTTCTTTCAAGACTTTATTATAGGCGCAACACTTCCAGATGGAAAGGAGATTTACGGCATAATCCCATTCACTAAAACACTCCAAAATACCCAAAATAATATCCCCACGTTAGTAGTAGGCGCTTCAGCGCCATCTCCCCAAATTACATTTAGCGAACCCATGGAATTAGCAGGAATGGCATCAACAAATACAGTCACGGCTATTCTAACCGATTTGTTTTTACCAGAAGCACAAGTTATTACTACTAGAAAAGCCGGAGCAATTCACGAAAACGACAAGAAAAATATTCTGAATCACGGTTTTTTTGCCCTAGGATGTGCTAGGGCTGGATTAGATATATTAGAAGCTACTGCTGAAACTAAAAAACTAAGTTTTATTAAAAATGCTTTTGACTCTCTAAATGATGAATTAAATCGCTGCGAATCAGCTATGTTAGATGCCTTATCTCCAGGTGACAAATTATGGGAACAACGATTAAAATTGAGAGCTTGGGCTATTAACCTAGCGGTACGCTGTGCTAATGGAGCGGTAACAGTTTCTAGTGGTGCAGCCAATTATAAATATCATGCAGCACAGCGAGTATATCGGGAGGCATTAATGTTTACTGTTGCAGGGCAAACTACTGATGTTATGGAGGCAACTTTGAAGTTGTTGTGTAATAGTTATTAGTTGTTAGTTGTTAGTTGTTTGAAAAACCAATAACCAATAACCAATAACCAATAACCAATAACCAATAACCTAACGCCCCAAATCATGTAATGCGTGAATTGCCGCTGTACACTCTTGAGTTAAAGCTTCTAAATCTTCTCTTTTCGTTGAATCTGTAGGATAAATTAACTTGCCAATCCGTACAGTTATCGGGACAGATTTAGGGATGGCAGAGTCTTTTTGGATAATTGCCTGAGTGCCCCATAAACTCACAGGTAACAGAGGAACTTTTGCTTTTGCTGCAATTAATGCTGCGCCCAATTTTGGGTTGGAAATTCGGGCATCGGGAGTGCGAGTACCTTCTAAGAATACGCCCACACCCCACCCTTCTGATAAACAATCAATCGCGGAACGAATTGCGCTGCGATCCGCCGATCCTCGCTTGACTGGGTAAGCCCCATATAACTTAATTGCTTGCTTTAATACGGGGACGCGAAATAATTCTTCTTTTGCCATAAAGGCCACGGGGCGGCGGACACAATTTGATAAAATAGGTGGATCGAAGTCACTGGCGTGGTTACTGACAACTAGCAATGGTCCTTCCATTGGCACATCTTCTCCACCATAAATCCGCACCTGAAAGTAAACGTGGAGCATGGGGCTGACTACCGACCATTTTAAGGCGTGGTAGAGGAGTAGACTGGCAAAGGGTTCGCGGTTGTTTGTCTCCAAAATCTTATTAGTAAATTCGAGTGGACTTTTTTTATTAGGGTATCATAGTGTGGATGGTGCGTTAGCAAAGCATAACGCACCCTACAGATGGAGGCTTTGCGTAAGTCGTGTTCCGGTTAGATTCTTAAGTAGCTATATCAGCAAGACTGCTAATATTTTCTAACACTAACTTAGGACAGATCCTTTTGATTAATCCTGTGAGAACTTTCCCTGGACCAATTTCTACCACTTTCTCAATCCCTTCCTCTGGTAACTGTAAAGAAATTTCACGCCAGCGGACATTGCCAGTCATTTGCTGTTGGAGGCGATCCTTTAAAATAGAAGCGTCAGTCGCTGGTAAAGGTTCCACATTTGATAATACTGGAATCTCCGCATCCCTAAAAGAAACAGATGCCAAAATTTCCTGAAATTCGGCGGCTGCGGGTGCCATTAACGGCGAGTGAAATGCACCGGATACGTTTAATTTTACAATGCGTTTGGCTTTGACTTTCCCTAATACTTCTTCCACCGCCGTTGGTGTTCCAGAAATGACCACTTGTGTGGGACTATTATCGTTGGCAAGTACTACATCATCAGTTTGCTGAATTTCTGCATCAAGCTGTTCCCGGTTAAAGCCAATTAAAGCCGCCATCATCCCGCCAGCAGCACTATCCATCAATTCAGCGCGGCGTTTGACGAGATTTAAGCCTGACTCAAAGTCGAAGACTCCGGCAACGTAAAGGGCTACATATTCTCCTAAACTGTGCCCTGCAACTAAATTTGGTCGATTTCCTCTTTCCCGGATTAAGTCAGCAAGAATGGTTTCGACGACATAGAGACTGGGCTGAGTGTAAATGGTATGGGAAAGCTTATCTTCCTGACTTTGGCAAATTTTCAGGACATCCCAGCCTAGTATTTCCTTGGCTTGCTCGAATTTAACTTTAGCTTTGGCTTCAGTAGCTAAATCTACTCCCATCCCAATGGCTTGAGAACCCTGTCCGGGAAATACCCATGCGGTTTTAGTCATCTGTTATTTGTTGTTTGTTATTGGTTGTTGGTGATTGGTTTTTTGTCCAGAATCCAATTATCTGCGATCGCGTGCCATTTTTATCTCCAGATTTCCGTCAAATCCAAGACAAATCCCGGTAAAATATCCTCTCCTGACAGCGTAGTGGGATTTTCTAATACTTCCACTTCTCGATATTGACGATAGATTTCCACCTTTCGGTTTTTGCGATCGATCAACCAACCCAAACGCGCCCCATTATCCATGTACTCGGGCATTTTTTGCCGCAGGGGTTCCATCTTGTCCGACTTAGAGCGCAATTCCACTACAAAATCAGGACATAGTGGTATAAAGCCATCTTGTTCCTCAGCGCTTAGTGCTTCCCACCTTTCCTTTGTCACCCAAGCCGCATCCGGTGAACGATTTGCGCCATTCGGTAAGTCAAATCCGGTAGATGAGTTAAATCCTTTTCCCAGCTTAGTTCGACGATTCCAAAGCCAAAGCTGTCCTTCGATGTCAAAGTTACGGTTTCCCGTAGTACCACCTGTTGGCGGATTCACTATTAATTCTCCTCTAGCTGTCCTTTCTAACTGTAATTCTCGGTTAGCTGCCGCGAGTTGTTGGAATTGCTGATCGCTAACCTTGAAGGTGGGAGGGATTGCGATCGATTGTTCAGTCAAGATTGCCACCTCCTTTAATAACGTTGCTTTCAACTACATTTTAATTGATCTCTCGCACCATTCAAGATCAATTTGAGGTACGAGTAAATGGTATTATCGTTTAGTTTAGCAAAAATTTGAAGGTTGGCAGGGAATAGCTTAATCATGATTGCAGTAGCGATTTTAGCAGCAGGTAAGGGTACGCGGATGAAATCGGATTTACCCAAGGTATGTCATACTTTGGGTTCGGTTTCTATGGTGGAAAGAGTTCTCCGCAGTTGTTTGGCACTGGAACCTGTCCGGTGTTTGGCGATTGTTGGGTATCAATCTGAATATGTAAAAGAATCTCTCAATGGTTTTACTGGCATAGAATTTGTGGAGCAAAGGGAGCAGTTGGGAACGGGACATGCGGTTCAACAACTTATACCTCATTTAGATGGATTTAGTGGGGATTTGTTGGTGTTGAATGGTGATGCGCCTCTGTTACGGATTGATACTCTTAAGCAGCTATTAACTACTCATAAACAGAATAATAATGCTGCGACAATTTTGACGGCGCAAATGCCTAATCCATTTGGTTACGGACGAGTGTTTTTTAATGAGGGTAATCTAGTTAAGGAGATTGTTGAGGAACGGGATTGTACGCCTGTGCAAAAGGAAAATAGTCGGATTAATGCGGGGATTTATTGTTTTAATTGGTCGCAATTGGCGCAAGTACTGCCTAATCTACAAAGTAATAACGATCAGAAGGAGTATTATCTGACTGATGTGGTTAGCCTTTTAGATCGGGTGATGGCAGTAGATGTGGCTGATTATCAGGAAATTTTGGGTATTAACGATCGCAAACAGTTAGCTACTGCTTATGAGATTTTACAACGGCGGGTAAAAGATGATTGGATGAGGGCGGGAGTCACAATTATCGATCCAAATAGTATTACGATTGATGATACGGTGCAATTACAACCAAATGTAGTTATTGAACCCCAATCTCATTTAAGAGGGAATACTATTATTGGTGCTGGCAGTAGAATTGGACCGGGAAGTTTAATTGAAAATAGTCAGTTGGGACAGAATGTGAGGGTGTTATATTCTGTAGTTAGTGATGCTGTGGTTAAAGATGGGAGTCAGATTGGTCCTTATACTCATTTAAGGGGTAATGTGGAGGTGGGAGAATCTTGCCGTGTTGGGAATTTTGTGGAATTGAAAAATACTCAAATCGGAGATCGCACTAATATTGCTCATCTCTCTTATATTGGGGATGCGAGATTGGGAAATAAAGTTAATATTGGTGCGGGGACAATTACAGCTAATTATGATGGGGTGAAGAAACACAAAACCGAAATCCGCGATCGCACTAAAATTGGTTCTAATAGTGTGTTAGTTGCCCCTGTAACTTTGGGAGAAGATGTAACGGTAGCTGCGGGTTCGGTGGTAACTGAAAATGTGCCAGATGATTCTTTGGTAATTGCGCGATCGCGTCAGGTGGTTAAACCGGGTTGGCGGATGACATCTTCAGGGGATGAATCGCCGAGTTGAAAGATTCTCCTTTTGGAGTTTAGCGGTTGAAATGGCTGCGATCTGCTTTGCAGCAGCGCAAGCTATCTCAAGTCGCATTATTGCAGCAATTTTCAAGTATGTGGGGTACAGAGAAACCCAGTTTCGCCAAAGTTACCCGGTTTCTCGAGTGTACTTCAGAAACCTGCAATCTGCTCTAGCGATCGCAAGTGATAAAAAACCAAAAAGATGGTAAAATATTCTGAGTGTGAATAGACCAAAAGGAGTGTTCGCAATTATGACCCAATCTACACCAACTAAAATTGTTCGTCGGGGCAGAATTTTTCCCGAAATTCAATGGTCACCCGAAGAAAAAGCCAGACGAAAAGCTGAGGAGGAAGAATTTCATCGGCGTTGTCGGGCAATTTTTGAGCGAGTTCGTCCTAAGCTTATTGAGGAGCGCTATGGCTGGTATATTGCAATTGAGCCAGATAGTGGAAATTATTTTATCGATCCAGATAAAGAAATTGCTCATAAAAAGGCACGTCAGGAACACCCAAATGCGATCCACTGTATGTTTTGTCTGAATGAAACAGGGGCAACTGGCAGAATATGATTGAGGGGAGGTTTGGCAGCAAAGGTGAACTATTTTTTGAGATTGAGTTAATAGCGGGGGATGGCTTAAATTTTCCTGTTGAGGCAATGCTCGATACAGGCTTTACAGAATTTTTGGCAATTAATCAGCAAGATTTAGAGGCTTTAGGTTGGCGTTACCTTGATAAAGAAGAATTGCAAACGGCACAAGGATTATCTACTTTTGATATTTATTTAGGCAAAGTGCTGTTGGATGAACGGGAGTTTGAGATTCCTATTTCTGTAGGAAATGAAATTCAAGAGATTTTATTAGGTTCCCAATGGCTAAAAATATTTGATTTAGTGGTAAGGTATCGAGAAGGTGTATTGAGGTTGGAGTAGGGCAATTTATAAAATCAAACTACAGCAGTTTTTCCGTACAGAGAAACCTGGTTTCTTAAAGAAACCGGGTTTCTGAGGTTGACTCTGCCCTTAAAATTTTATAGTTGCTAAACGCTCCTGAAGCATTGTAGGAAATTGTCCGTAGTATTTTTGATTGAGTGGGGAAGGATGAGGTAATGGCATGAGATTTATTAAACGTTCCTGTATTTTACCTTCCTCTTCTTGGGCAGAGATATTAATTTCTATGGTAGCACTGTAGCGATCCTTCCTTTCAAAAAATGTCTTCAATGTGCCTTTAGGGGCGTAGGGTTCAAACCAGTTAAATGCTTCATTGCCAAGGGTGATAATGTTATTTCCTTGCCAATGAAATACTAAAAATTGTTCGATAAATGGACGGAATCTTTTCTTAACTGCTTGAGTATAAGCTTTGTTACCTGGTGGTTTGTAGGGAACGGTATTTGTGAGAATTACATGTTGGAGAATTGCTTGTAATTCTTGAGGATTAGTTGAATCTTTCCCATAAATAGCACGATATAAACCTTGACGTACTAGTCTTCCTGCTGCACCGTAAAGAGGTTGTTGTGCGTGGATTTCATCTTTCCCTAAGTCGCGAGCAAAAAAGCAAAGTGAACTTGCGAGATTACCTCCATAAAGAATAGGCATCAATGGATCTAATCCAGCTTCTTGATAAATGGGTTCATCTACAGGAAATGATTCTCGCTGTGCTTCTTGATGGATTTGGGCAATTAATTCCTGAATATCTGACATAATTGGTTCTTGGTTGGTATCTCTTGTATTTAGTATAATAATCTTTAATTGTATCTGGGATTTAGTCCCTCGATCTAATTGTAATCTAACTTAAGTTGCCAGAGTAGGAGTAAGGCTAGGGTAGCATAACACGCCCTAGAGATGGAGGCTTTGGGTAAGTCGTGTTTAATAACATCACAAATGTCGCCAACCCGTTATATATGATATAAATACTATTGAAGATACTAGCCAACTTATGTCTAACAGCACCCTCGGTGGGCGTTATCAGATTGTTAATCATTTGGGCGGTGGAGGATTTGGTCAAACTTACCTCGCTGAAGATTTGCATTTACCAGGTAATCCCCATTGCGTAGTCAAGCAACTCAATCCTCAATTCCAGGGAACATCATTTGGGAAAGAAGCGAAACGTTTATTCGATCGGGAAGCTCAAGTATTGTATAACTTAGGTGGGGATTTCCAAATTCCTCGACTTTTAGCTTGCTTTGAGGAAGAGGGTGAATTTTACTTAGTTCAAGAATTTATTCCCGGTAATGATTTAAAACAGGAAATTGAATCTATTCAGTCTTTAAATGAGAATCTAGTTATTGAATTATTGCAAGATATTCTGGAAGTATTGATTTTGATACATCAAGAGAATATTATCCACCGCGATATTAAGCCAGCAAATATAATTAGACGAGAAACTGATCATAAGTTTATTTTAATTGATTTTGGAGCTGCCACACAAATTAATACCCAAAAATCAAGCTCTCCCAGTTATAGAAGCATGACAATTCCTATCTGTACTCCTGGTTACACTCCAGAAGAACAATTGAGAGGAAAGCCTTGCTTTAGTAGCGATATTTACGGATTAGGAATGACTGCTATTGAATCTATTACAGGGTTACATCCCCTAGATATTCCAGAAGATTCTAAGAGCAGAAAACTGATCTGGCGGGACAAAGTTCAGGTTAGTTTTAGTTTAGCCAATATTTTAGATAAAATGGTTTCCTATGACTTCGGAAAGCGTTACCAATCAGCTCAAGAAGTACTGGACGATTTGGAAAAGCTGAACGGAGGAAATAAAACAGCAATAAATATAGGGAATAACCGATTAACTGCGACAATTAAATCTATTAATAGCCGACTGCGATGCCCGGTTTGGGTGAAGCCATCGCAATTCATTCAACCCGCTATAATTTCCTTGTTATTAGTAATAATTTGCTTAACTATCTATTTGATTTCCCAGTCATGCTTAAACAAATTCAGCAATAAAAAGTTTTGCCAAGTATCAAATGTTCCGTCTGGAATCTTCAGCTATGGTGGGAGTACAGTTTGGGTATCTATTCGGAAAGAAATAGATCCTGTAATTCAGAAAGAGTTGCCTAATTTTCGCTTGCGTTACACCCAACCGGATGGAGAGGTTCCTAGTTCCCATGCAGGTATCCGGATGTTGTTAAATAATCAAATAGATTTTGCTCAATTTTCTGTATTAATAAATGAAAAAGAGTATCAGATGGCAGGGGAAAGAGGTATTCGATTCAAACAGATTCCGGTGGCAATTGATGGGGCTGGTATTGCCGTCCATCCTAGCTTAAATATTGCGGGTTTAACTGTCGAGCAATTCCATAAAATTTACGCAGGTAAAATTACTAACTGGAATCAAATCGGGGGACCAAACCTAGAAATTACACCCTATGGCAAAAAAGATCGGGACTTTGGCAACCATATTATATTTGTACCAACGACAACTGAAGCATTTCGCCAATTAGCTAATAATCCCGGAGGAATTTATTACACTTCAGCAACATTAGTATTATCTCAATGTAGCGTTAAACCATTACCAGTTGGACATAATATTAATACATTAGTTCCACCCTATAAGGAACCGTTTGTACCACTTTCTCAATGTCCGCAAAAGTATAACAAACTGAATATGAAAGCTTTTGAAACTGGTGAATATCCTCTGAGTCGTCGATTATCGGTGGTGATTAAACAGAATAGTCAAATTGAAGAAGAAGCTGGGGAAGCTTATGCTAATTTGTTGTTGACTAATCAGGGACAAGAGTTGTTGGAAAAGGTGGGATTTGTGAGAATTCGCTAGGTATCGCAGTCGCCCGTGTTAGGGAATCCAAAAATGCCAAAACCCATTCATAGCAAGCTTTTTACTTTTGACTTCTGCTATAATAGCTAATGGTTAATTGTGTTTCTCTGATTCCTAGCTTTTAGCGATACTCAGCTACTGAGTCAATCATTGAGTCAAATAATGAGTCAAATAATGAGCTGTCAAGCCTAGATGAATAGTGGCAAACTAAAGGTGTAGTAAGTAACCTTTGCTATTAATATGAACGCTATTTCATTTAAACAAAGTATTTGTGCTGGATTCATAATTCTTTCTTCCCTGACTATTCCTGCAAGCAGTTTGGGAGTGACTGTGGGGCAAGTACCCAATCCCAGACAAATTAATGGCGGATGGGTAACTGATATGGCAGATTTACTGACTCCAGAAACGGAAACCCAAATCAATCAGATGATTTCTGAAGTAGAAGCAAAAAATGGTACGGAAATTGCTATAGTCACTTTACCTGATATCGCACCATCTGCTACTGTCAAGGAATTTACAACTGCACTATTTAATTACTGGCATATTGGTAAAGCTGATCGAAATAACGGGGTGTTATTTTTAATTTCTCAAGGGAATCGTCGTGTAGAAATTGAAACAGGTTCTGGATTAACAACTATTTTGCCAGACGATCGAGTTAGCAAGATTATCCAAGAAGAAATTGTCCCTTCATTAAAGCAAGGTGACTATAATAGTGGGACTTTATCTGGAACTAAAGCGCTAGTATTAGCCTTAGAAAACGATAGTACAATTGTCTATTCTAGCTTCGATTCATCTTCGAGTTATCAAATTATTTGGTACATTTGCCTCTTGGTAATCTTTGGTGGATTTATTGTCACTATAACAGGAATATCTCGCCGTAAACTTAAAAAAACAAAATCAAATTTGGTTGCTATTCAAAATACTAATAGTAGTCAGGCAAATCTGAAAAATAAGAGTTGCAATAACAAGTATCAATCTAGTTTTCCTCCTAGTCGCCAATCAAAGATAGACAATCATTCAGATAGTAGTAGCTTGGAAATTGAGATTAGCTATATCGATACTTCTGATAGTAATATCGATACTTCTGATAGTAATAGCGATACTTCTGATAGCTATAGCAGTAATTCTGATAGTAATAGCGATACTTCTGATAGTAATAGCGATACTTCTGATAGTAATAGCGATACTTCTGATAGTAATAGCGATACTTCTGATAGCTATAACAGTACTTCCGATAGTAGCTATAACAGTACTTCCGATAGTAGCTATAGCAGTACTTCCGATAGTAGTTATAGCAGTACTTCCGATAGTAGCTATAGCAGTAGTGATTTTGGAGGTGGTTCGAGCTACGGCGGTGGTGCGGGTGGAGATTTTTAATAACGTAAGTTACTAGTTACAAATACTAGGGATTTAACTTAATTCGCTCGTTTCTTGACATACTTCTTGACAATTGGCTGTAAAGTGTAAATAATATCGTTTCCTTCTAGTTGCCTTTGGATAAGAGAACGACGTTCGAGAGATTGCAGTGCTGCCATTATATCTGAAGTAGATACCGAACTATTTAATTTTAGTTTAACTAAAGAAGATGGTTCCGTAGCTAATTGAAACATGAGTTCTTTTTGTAAACTCGATAATCGTTGCCAGGAAGTATCTAAAATTAACTGAATATCTCCAATAAAAATAGTCTCTAATTTCAAGAAATCTCCAACTTTACCAACAAAATATTTTTTGATATAACTTGAGATAATATTTAATACGAGGGGATTGCCGCGATAGATTTTCAATAGGTGCTGCCAACAATTCTCATCTGATAATCCTTTGGATTGAAATAGTTGCCAAGCGGCGGCATTATTGATATCCGATAAAAGTAATGAGCGAACCTGTGGAGTCTCTTCTTCTATCAAAGCAATCTCATTAAGTTGCTCCCGACTGGTGAGGAGAATACAACTCTGATGGCGTTCTTTTCCTACCCGTTTAATTAATTCCCCGAAACTCTCATATCCTTCTTTATAAGACTCACTCATTTCTCCAGAATTGAGAATTGCCTCTGCCCCATCTAAAATTACCAAACATCGGTGAGATTTCATATAATCAAGGAGCTGGGAAACCGCATTACCAGAATTATTGGATAACTCAGTAACCTGTTTATTAGAGAAAAATTTAATTAACTGTGTCAAAAGATCTGGAACCGAGGAACAATAACGAAGGGATCTCCAGATTACATAATCAAACTCATTCTGAATCTTATCTGCCAACATCACAGACAAAGCCGTTTTACCAATTCCCCCCATACCCAAAAGAGATACTAACCGACATTTATCATTTATAATCCATTCATGTAGGTGATTTAGTTCTTCAGTACGTCCATAAAATGCCGCCATTTCCGGTGCTTCACCCCAATCTTCTTGAGCAGAAATATCAGAAACTTCTAATTCTTCATCTGTACTGCAATCGAGAATATCTTCCCAATTACTAATCCCGACAACTTGACAAATATTAATAAAACTCTCAGACTGAATTGGTATCCCGCGCCAAAACCGTCTCAAAGTTGCCTGGGTGGTTAAAGCATCTTGCCACCAAGCCACCGTGACTGTTTTAGTCCAACCCTTCTTTTTTCTCGCTTTATCAACAATTTCCAGCCCTTGTGCCGATGCTTTCAGTGCCATAATTTTCCTATATCATAGTTCTTGCTTAATTTTGACTCATCTTGAGACCAATGGGTGGAAATTAGTCCCTTCCCGGTCTAAAAATACCTATGTTTAAGGGAGCAGGGGGAGCAGGAGGAGCAGGGGAAGAGAAGAATGGGTAATCTTCTGGCTGTTGGGGAATTTCAACGATCAACTCAATGGTGGTGATAATGAGAGACATTTCTGAGTCAAAGAGTGAGTCAAAGAGTGAGTCACAGAATGAGTCACCGATATCCAGGCTCTTGTGGCAAGCTAAGAGTATGAGAAACGCACGTAAAAATCCCCAAATTCCTAGCTACTCTTTGCAAACTTTGCGGGAACCTTTGCGAACTTTGCGTTTTCAATTAACTCTATGTCAACTCACCAGGAATTAACAATCATGAACCAACAACAACTAGAAATTTACCAACGGATTCAAGCATTTCCTCTAGATGAACCCGATAGCAACCTCCCATTTAGCAAAAAACTAGCACGGGAAAATGGCTGGAGTGCCGAATATACTCAGCGAGTTATCGAAGAATACAAAAACTTTACCTTTCTCGCAGTAGTAGCTGGACATCCGGTATCACCATCAGATCGAGTAGATCAAGTTTGGCATTTACACCTAACTTATACTCATTCCTACTGGGATAAATTTTGTCCCAATATCTTGCAAATGCCATTCCATCATATCCCAAGTAGAGGTGGGAATAGCGAACATGATAAACTCAATGATTGGTACAGCAAAACCTTAGTAAGTTACCAAATTTTCTTGGGAAAAGCACCACCAGCCGATATTTGGACACCCCTAGATATTAGGTGCAATCGCCCTGAAACTTTTATCCGAGTGAATACTCAGGAAAACTGGATTTTACCCCAACCATCGGTAAATTTATCTAAGCTGCGGCTAGTGCGATGGCTACGCCCAACCCAGGCATCACAAATTGCCACCCTGTTATTTTTTTTGACACTAACAGTGACAGGTTGTCAGTCAACATTGACTACTATTCCCAATCCCCTTGATTTCACAGGACCTGAATTTATCTCGTTTTATCTGTTAGTAGCCAGTGCAGTTATTATGTTAGCTTTTTGGCTACGGTGGTATCTGCGAAAACCAGAAAGCAAACAACCTGATGGAGCTAATTCACTGGATGCCTATGAAATAGCCTATTTAGCAGGAGAGAATGAGCGTGCCGTGGATGCAGCAATTGCTAACCTTGTTCAAAAAGGACATTTAAAACTACTCAATAACAATTTAGAATTGGGTACTCCCTTACCCAGTCACAGCCATCAATTAGAACAAGAAATCGTACAATCTATCTCAATTAATGGTAAGCCAGATCGCATCCGGCAAGCTGTTAAATCCACTACTAAATTAATAGCAAAACGATTAGAAGAGGGTGGGTTTTTGGTAACTTACAGCCAAGCCCAGATTGCCCAAAGATTGCCAGCACTTTCAGTAGGGATGGTATTACTATTAGGAATTGCCAAGATTTTTGTAGGCATCTCTCGCGGAAAACCAGTAGGTTTCTTAATCTTCCTCTGTGTTATCACCGCCCTATTTGCCTTTGGTTTCTTAATTAAACCTTACCGGAGTCGTTATGGAGATAGCACCTTGGCTAAATTGGAAAACAAATATCAGAATCTGAAAACACCAAGCGCCTCAGAAAACTATGAATTAGCCTTAGCATTTGGCTTATTTGGCAGTATAGTTTTAGCAGATAGCGCCTTGGCAGACTTAAAGAATTTGTTAGTACCACCTACGACTACAAGTAGTGGTGGCGGCGGTGATAGTGGCGGCAGTAGTTGTGGAGGTGGAGGTGGTTGTGGTGGTGGCTGCGGTGGCTGCGGTGGTGACTAGAGTTAAGGATAATGACTTTTTCCAGAAACCCAATTTCTCTAGCAATCCTCAATTTTATGTACAATGAAAATTGTGTAGAGATGTTACATATAACGTCTCTACATGTCAGGAATCATCCAGGATTGTTATAATAGAAGAAAGCAGAAGAAAAAACGCAGGAACAAGAGCTGAAATATAGTAACTGCGATTTTGGGAGGGAAGCTAATTATGCAACCTAGACTCTCAACTATTCTGATTAACACTGCCATAGCTGTCATTCTATCTCAAGGAAGTTCCTTTCTGAATCAGAGAGATTACGTGGTATTATCTCAACCAATCAAAGAAACTGTACCGCAATTATTAAAATACAGTCAAGAGGGAAAAGACAAAGAAGCCGAAACCTACTTACATCGGGATTTTGAGCGCAGTTACAAGGAGAGTAGAATCGAGCCAAAATACCCGATTTCACCAAGTGAATCAAATAGTGAGTCACAGGATGAGTCACCAAGATGGAGTATTTGATGGCAAACTAAGAAGATGGGAACCAAGTTCATCCCAGAAATTGAGACTAGGTGGGCGTAAACAATTAAATATACGAGCTAGCCTTATCTATATACATCACTTTTGAGGAAAACCATGACTACCAGGATTCAGTCAAACCATTTACCAGCAATCCAGTTTCAATACATTATTGGCGGGATTATTACCCTACTATCTCTAACCATTATCTCCAAAGCATTTACCATCATCAATCCTGGAGAAAGAGGCGTAGTCATGCACTTCGGTAAAGTACAAGATGTCATTCTTGATGAAGGGATTCACCCGATTATTCCCATAATGACATCAGTCAAAAAACTGAATGTCCGCGTGCAAAAAACGGATATCGAATCGGCAGCAGGTACTAAAGACTTACAAATCATTACAGCAGCAGTCGCCTTAAACTGGCATATCGATCCCAGCCAAGTAAACAAAATTTACCAACGGCTAGGTGACGAAAAGCAGATTATTAATACTATTATTATACCAGCCATGACTGAAGTTCTCAAAGCAGCCACACCTAAAAAAACAGCAGAACAAATCCTGAAAGAGCGGGATAATCTCAAAACAGAAATTGACAATAATATTAAATCTAGACTTGCTAAGTATGGGTTACAAGTAGATGATACTTCCTTAGTCAATATCGGTTTTTCTTCTGAATTCACCAAAGCAATCGAAGCTAAACAAATTGCGGAGCAACAAGCCCTCCAAGCAAGTTATGTCGCCGACAAAGCCAAGCAAGATGCAGAAGCCCAAGTGAACCGCGCCAAAGGTGAAGCCGAAGCTCAAAAACTAGTGAGAGAAACCATTACCCCACAGCTACTACAAAAGCAAGCAATTGAAAAATGGAATGGTGAATTTCCCCAAGTTATGAGCGGCAATGGTGCGCTACCATTTATCAATATTAGTCCATCAAACCTAACTGCCCAACAGAAGTCCAATCCATAATGGGTATAAAATAATAGAAAACATGTGAACAATCCCATCCTCCAAAATCCCCAAGTCTGGAATATTCCGATTCAGACTAGACTGTTTTGCCCTCTTCCCCAACCCCTCTCTCTCAAAAAAAAAGTAATTAATATAACTTAACAAATTCACCAACGGCTGAAAGTGGCTTAACTTCGTTAATTTTATTAAGATTAATTCTCAATACTTGACGAATTTGCGTCGTTTCAGCTATCATGGTCCAATAATCCAAAGGAGGGCTAATAACCTTTTTCAGATTTGACACCAGATTCCCATCGCGACTAAGATTTCGGGTAAATCACAATTAAGTTTTGGGGATTTCGGTTCTTCAGGATGTGGGATGGCATCGCCCTTGGTAAAATTGAGAAAATAGGTGAGATGGCACTAACTACTTCCCTCTTTCAGTACCTCTACCAAATCGTGTCTCCTGCAAAGCACTACCAACTCCCTGAATTATTCCCCGTACAATTAAACCAATTCCTCTCCCCAATACTTGTGTCAAAACATAAACAATACCTTTCCCCAGCCAAGCAACAATCCCTTGCAAACGGGGCGCGATCGCATCCCGAAACTCAGATGCAATTGTTACGGCTAACCCAATACCTCTCAATTGTTCTAATTCCTGTCGCCGAGGAGAATAGATGCTAATTTTTTTAATCCCCATATCGCTGATAACAAATAAATCGTAGCGACTCTCGAAAATAGCTATTGGCTCATCTACTAATGAGTATCGTCGATATTTCCATGATAGATTATTTCTAAATCGGGCAATTTCTCTCGATGAGATTAAACTGCGATCGTAAAAGCTTTCCTTGATTAATTCTCGATCCGCAAAGCGATTTAATAAGGGTTGTATAACGGCATTTGCCACTTGAACAATTAAGTTTTGTTCCAGTATTTCTCCTCGCTCTATCGCTTCAGGTGTCCCCGCAGAATAGGCAACATTATCAATCGTTAAAGGCGCATCAAATAGTCGATTTGCTAATAATTCAACCACTAAAGGGATTTTATCTAGAATCGCAGGTTGAACCAAAACCGCATCTTGCAGCAAAATATTAACAATTTCTAGATCCTGGTTGCCTATGGGCAGAGTATAATACTTTCCAAAAAAATCAGTTAGTGAAACTTGCCACAAATCTTGTAATAAACGCGATCGCTTTTGAGTAAGCTGTTCTATTGTTAACTGAGCCAACCGCAAATCCTCCAGCATTTTCTCAAACTTTTGCCGGACTATATACAGCAAGTCGCGTTTTTTGTCAAGTTGGAGAATATCAATTTCTAAAGGAATATTAGTTAAATTTTCTAGGCTTGAGTAATAAGTAAAAGTCACATTCTGTAGCGGAGATGAGTTATTAGTTGTTAGTTGTTTGCTATTAGTTGTTTGTTGTTTGTTGTTTGTTGTTTGTTGTTTGTTATTGAGTTGTTTTTGGTTATCTCTTCTTATTCCTGGTGGCTGATTACTAACTACTAACAAAGGATTATTTTCATCATCAATTGGTAATAACTGACTTACCAGCCAACGCGCCACCATAAGCTCTCTACGTCGTCCACTCCAAAATAGCCAATCTAGACTAGAGCCATGGCAATTTTCTAACTGAGAATTTACCTCTGCCAAACTACCTACAATTTGCCGCAATCCCGACTGACGTAGCTGGTGATACCACTTAGGAGGAGGTACAGTAAAAGTTATTCCTGGTGGTGGTGTGGGTAACATCTGCCAATAGAATTTACCTCCCCTCAACTGACGGATAGCTTCTACAATAATTGCAATCCCACAGCCCTTGGGACAATAGCCCTCAATTCCCAACTCTTTGGCAGCGACTAGTTGGGCAGATTCAGATACAGTCGCTAGCAATAAAATGGGCAATTCAGGATAATTAGCTTTGATCTCCTGACATAGAGATAATCCCGATAGTGAATTGGAGTTAGTCCAACCAAATAATAATTCCAAAACCACCAAATCCACACCATTAAACCGTCGTAGACTATCCAACCTGGCGATCGCATCTGCACCACCATCGACTTCAGCCACAACTTGCAAATCGGGAAACCTTTCCAGTGCAGAAATCAAACCTAATCTAAAAATTGGGTCATCATCAATTAGTAAGATTTTGGTAGTTGGTGGTTTGTTATTGGTCATTTGTTATTGGTTGTTGGTTGTTGGTTGTTGGTTGTTAGTTGTTAGTTGTTGGTTGTTAGTTGTTTGTTTTATTCCCCACTCCCCGGAATAGTTCTCAGTCTTGAGTTCTCATTTTTCAATTAAAACTCAAAACGGACTTCGTCCCGCTTCGCTAACAAAACTCAAAACTCAAAACTCCCCCATTAATTTTGCTCCGTAGTAGTAATTTGAGATTGCCAAAGAGCGATCGCATTTTGGGCTTCCTGATAAAGGGAGCGTTCCGGAGGAATCTGAGCAGCAGTAGCAATGGCTGCGTCAAAACGTCCTTGAGCAGCCAGAGCATTAGCTGCTTCGAGAATTGGACGATCTTCAGTCGCCTGAATTTGGGCAATCCATTGGGTTATTTCCTGTTGAGCTTGAGAATATAAGGCTCGATTGGCACGAATTTGGGAGGCGGTAGAAATGGCTCCCGTCAAATCTCGACGCTGGGCTAATGCCTTTGCTAAATCTAGGATCGGGCGATCTTCAAGGGTTTCAATTTGTCGATTCCATTTAGCAATTTCATTTTGAGCAGCCAAGCGGAGGGGTTGATTTAGCTTAATTTGACTTGCTTGGGCGACTGCAGCTTTTAATTGCTCTATATTTCCTGCCGCAGCAATCTGTTGGGCACTCCTGAGCGTCTTGCGATCTTCAATTGCCTGAATTTCCTTGCGCCACTGAGCGATTAGCGACTGAGAAGTCAGGCGTTGAGGACGATTTGGTGCAATTACAGAGGCTTGCTCGATTGCCATAAGGAGGGTTGTTTCTTGTCCAAAACTAGCAGTAAAGCCCGCTAGTTTTAACTGGAGATAGTCTTGCAACTGTTCCTCCCAAAGTTTAGCAAAACTTACCGATGATGAGTATACTTTGCTCTGGCGAGATATCTGCCGGACTGTAGAGAGAGAATCTACTAAGGCTAGCAGATTATCTGGTTTAACTGAATGAGCTGCACGCCCTAAGTGAATCCAGTCTTGGGCTTCCTGATACAAAGAAGTGTTGACCGGAATTCGCCCTGCTACTGCCACCACCCCAGGAAAATCTTGGTTTTGAAAGAGTGTTTTGCCAATATCGAGTAAAGTGCGACTCCACTTAGAAACTTCTGCTTGGGCTTGGGCTTTCACATAGCTATTGGGATTAACCTTTGTTGCTTTGGCGATTGCCTCTTCTAGTTGCTCTACTTCATTTGACTGGGCTAAATCCCGCGCCTCCTGTAACTCTTGCCAAGCTTCTTTTTCTGCCCCCAACTGTTTCATGGCGATATCGACGCGGGAGATACTCCAGTATTTATAATTCATCCGCGAAAGTGCCGTAATCAGCTTGGATGCCTGAGTCCAGTTTTGCACCACCAGAGCATCCTTAAATTGACTTAGCATCAGCTCACCTTGTTGCCAGTCTTTTTGCCAGGTAGCAATAGTAGCTCGCGCTTCCCCATACAAAGGACTCTTGAGGGGGATTTGCTCCAGGATTTGTACAGCTTGGGATCGATCTCCCCCTTCAATTTGCTGTTTGGCGATCGCTATAATCGTCTTAGACCATTCTTCAAGCAAACGCTGAGATTCTGAGTAAAGAGGGTGTTGGCTCGGCCAATTACCCACGATCCGAACTGCAGCCACTAGCCGATCTAATTTCCCGGATTCAGCCGCTTTCTGAGCGCAGTATAAGCGATCTCCATCAACTGATAGACCAGAGATTCGTTGGCAATCGACAGGAGGTGGCAGTTTAGTCAGGAATATCACACCGACAGCGAGAGTTCCTCCCACCAGGGAAAAAACAATCAGCCAAAACAGCCACCAGTTTGACAAACGCCTCTGGTGGCGTTTTTGAGGAGGAACCATAACCGAGGGCACAGAAGGTTGAGCTTTCCTCTCAAAAATCGATGCCTGATAGTTTCTCACCAGTCGGATGAGGCTTTTGCGTCCCTGATGTTTACGAAATGGCAGGGGAACTTGGACTTGGGATTGGTGTAATTCTCGTTTGACCACAGATACGCAGTTGGTGAGAGGTTAGGGGTTAGGGGCTAGGG
>NZ_JAMZMM010000432.1 GCF_024178385.1 Limnofasciculus baicalensis BBK-W-15
TCACTCCCCACTCCCCACTCCCCACTCCCTACTCCCCATTATTGCTTATCTTTTACTGTGCCATGACCTTAACTTTGTACAATACTCTAACTCGCCGCAAGGAAGCCTTTACACCTGTCGAGACTGGCAAGGTACGGATGTACTGCTGCGGGATGACGGTGTACGATCTTTGCCATTTGGGTCATGCTAGAACCTGTATTGTCTGGGATACCGCCCGTCGCTATCTACAATGGCGGGGGTATGAGGTGAATTATGTCCAGAATTTTACCGATATTGACGATAAGATTCTCAATCGGGCGCGAAAAGAGGGGACATCTATGGTGGATGTTTCGGAAAGATTTATTCAGGCTTATTTTGAGGATATGGCTCGGCTAAATGTGGCGCAAGCTAATGCTTATCCTCGTGCAACTCATGCTTTGGATGGGATTAAGCGGCTAATTTACGATCTGGAACAAAAGGGTTATGCTTATCCATCATCTGGTGATGTTTATTATGGGGTAAGAAAGTTTGCTGAATACGGGAAACTTTCGGGACGAAAATTAGAGGATTTACAAGTAGGTGCTAGTGGTAGGGTGGAAGTAGAAGATCCTGAAGCTGCTAAGAAGAAAGATCCTTTTGATTTTGCTTTGTGGAAAGCCGCAAAGGAAGGGGAACCTGCTTGGGAATCACCTTGGGGTAATGGTCGTCCGGGATGGCATATTGAATGTTCTGCTATGATTAGGGATAATTTGGGGGAAACTATTGATATTCATGTGGGTGGTGCGGATCTAATTTTCCCGCACCATGAGAATGAAATTGCCCAATCGGAAGCGGTAACTGGTAAACCTTTATCGAATTATTGGTTACATACGGGAATGGTGAAGGTGGGCGGGGAAAAGATGTCCAAATCCTTGGGTAATTTTATTACAATTCGGGATTTACTCAATCGCCCTACTGATTCGATGGCGATACGTTTGTTTACTTTACAAGCCCAATACCGCAAACCATTAGATTTTACTGAAGATGCCATAGAAGCTGCTACTAATGGTTGGCATACTCTGAAGGAAGGTTTGTTATTTGGCTATAAACATAAGGAAAAATTAGGTTGGGAAACATTTTCCTCCACACCCCACTCCCCACTCCCCACTCCCCACATCCAAAGATTTAATGAAGCAGTAGATGATGATTTTAATTTCGCTGGGGGATTAGCGGTTTTATTTCAATTGGCGAAAGATTTGGTTAAGGAAGGTAATCTGATTGTCCATGAAGAGAAAACGGAAACACCGTCAGAGGAATTGGCAAAGCAATGGAAAACTTTAGTAATGCTAGCAGATGTATTGGGTTTTGCAGCACAACCGGAGGAAGAAGTTGAGGCGGTTGATGGTTTAAGTGATGGGGAAATTGAAGGGCTAATTCAACAACGTTTAGAAGCGCGGAAAGCTAAGAATTTTGAGATGAGCGATCGCATTCGGAATGAGTTGCAGGCTCAAGGTGTTACTCTGATTGATAAGCCCGGTGGTGTGACGATTTGGCATCGGGGTTAGGGAATAAGGGAAAACCCGCCATGGATTTAAGTCCACGGCTAATAGTTTAAGTCCATTGAAATTCATAACTTGCAGCAGTAGCGATAACCCGGCAGTGGTTCAAACCACTGCCTAATAGCTTAAGTCAGTTAAAACTGACTGATAAGCTGCGACGCATCTAAATTGGATATTAAATTTGTTGAAAGGGTTTTTTGGTGTGGGGATGTACAAATTAAATGCGTAGCAGCTTATCATAATAAGAGTCCATTTTAATGGACTTGAGCTATTAGCCGTAGAATTAATTCTACGGCGGGTTTTGCTCCTTACTGACAATGGTGCAAGTTATGAGTTTCAATGGACTAAAAATAGACAAGACTTACGCAAAATCTTCTATCAGGAATATATCAAATGACTTCATACGCTTTTTGGAATAATAAAGGTGGTGTTGGCAAGAGTTTTCTTTGCTTTGTAGCAGCTTCTGAATATGCTTACTGCCACCCTGATACAGATGTTTACGTTATTGATTTATGTCCGCAAGCTAATGTATCAGAAACCTTACTTGGCGGATATCTCACTAGTCCAAAAGCTTTACATGTTTTAAGTAGTAAGACTCCTCGTGCAACGGTAGCAGGTTATCTTGAAGCACGTCTAAACTCGCCATTCCGTATGATTTCAGACGTATCACCTTACCTTTGCGAACCAAAAGAATTCAATCCCAAAATACCAGAAAATCTCAAACTTGTATGTGGGGATAATCTGCTAGAAATAATTTCTGAAGCAATTCGGCAAACTTCCCAATTACAAATACCAATTGATGCTTGGAAACAAGTGCTAAGTTGGATAAAAGATCTAACAGTTGCTTTACGTGTATATAGTGGTAGTCGAGATACTCTATTTGTAATTGATTGTAACCCTAGTTTTGCTGTCTATACACAGCTTGGTTTGGTAGCAGCAGAGGGTGTAGTTATCCCATTCACGGCGGATGATAGTTCCCGGCGTGGCATCGAAAATGTTGTAGCACTTCTCTATGGTATCAGCGATCCTCAGACTGAATTGTATGCACGAATTAGCTTTGCCAAACGCGCTAAAGAAGAAGGTCTCAATGTCCCCAAATTACATACCTTTATCAGTAACAGAGTCACTATTTATGAAGGAAAACCAAGCAAAGCATTTGAAGCTGTAAACAAAACCATTAAGCAGACAATGGATACTATACATAAAAAGCATCGTCATATTTATGCGAACCCCAAAGATTTACCTAGCAGCAGTTTCATAGAAATTCCTGATTATCATAGTGCCTGTGTCGTTGCTAGCATAACTGGTACTCCCTTGCATAAACTTAACCCAGGTCCGAAGAACATTGTTGGCGAACGAGTGCAATTAAATCCAGAACCATTAGAAAGATATCGGAAGGCACTTGAACAATTCGTAAACTGTCTCTAGAAGAATTGACGTGCCATCACCAGCAGCATTGGAATATAATATCGCGGCAAAAAAAGCTGACATCCTTCGTGAAACTGCTACAGATCCTCGCTTGCGCCCGATATCCCACAACCAAACTCAAGTCTATTACCACTCAGCTTTAGCAACATTGGTTGCCGCATGGGAAGCTTATATAGAGGAACTTGTTCGCAACTTTTTTGATGTTACAGCCAACCCTTTAGATCCCAAATTTGATGCGGTACACTCCATTGCTAGAAATGCAGCTATGGAATCGCTGAAAAGATTCAATACACCTAATTTTGATAATACCAGAAATCTGCTAGTTCAATATACTGGCTACGATCCTATTGGTGATTGGATTTGGTCAGGAAGAAGTATGAATGCCGTTGCTACTAGACAGATGCTGAACGAAGTTTTACAAGTGCGGCATAGTTTTGCACACGGGTTCCCCATTCCCCCATATTCTTGGACACAAACACCAACTGGAAAAGTTCGACTTACGGCTAAAGCAATAAAGGATATTGAGGCATTTTTTCGATATCTTGTATATGTTACTGACCGAGGGATAAAACAACATATCCAAACGAGTTATAGTATAGTTGTCCTTTGGTAAAGAGCGATATCGCATTCGGAATGAGTTGCAGGCTCAAGGTGTTACTCTGATTGATAAGCCCGGTGGTGTGACGATTTGGCATCGGGGTTAGGGAGTGGGCTTTCCGCTCCTATCGGTTGCTCATGATTCATCAGCAATCGGGTTATTTGTCTTTATCCCCAAAGGCAGACATTCCGCTGAATAGCATAAACAAGCCACCGATTAATATCGCGACAGCTAATCCACCTGCTATTAAGTCTAATACGTTTATTGTTTCCATTACCATTCCCTATATTTATGGATATTTTACCTAACTAAGGTATCACGCATTTAATTTTCATCCCTCCACATCCTACACCCCTTTCAAAAATGTCAATAGCCAAGGATGCACAGGAGCTTATTACCTACCCTCTTGCCAAGCATCACCTCCTGCCAACTGACTCAAATAATCATTAATCGCCAGTGGTAATTCCTTTTTTGAGTGGATGTAGGTTAAAGCTAAAAGAGACTGAGTATTTTCTATTATTTGACTTCTATCCACCATTTCCAAAAGTTGACATGGCGTGTAAGCACCATCTGCTACTTCCACACTGGCAGTCGCAATTGCTGCTTCTATTTCATCTTCGATCACTTCCTCCCACTCATCACTATTGATATAGTAGGATTTTTTATTCTCTTTAAGATTCAGTTTATAGATTTCTCTTACTGAATCTCGAATAGAAGCTGCCCAGGAATTAGTTAAACGTTGCTCGATTTGGTTTTTAATCAAGTGAATCAGTATTCTATCTATAAATGATTCAATATTACGCAAAACTGCTTGTTTGCTCATTCCTTCTAACTCATCCACAATTGCTAAAGCATCTCCGTAACGCCCCTCGAGGATACTGGCTCTTAAATCTATTAATTCTTGAGTCATAATTATTGTAAATCTCTAATATTATTTGGCTAATTGCTAATTGCTAATTGCTACAGCAGATTGCAGGTTTATGAAGTAC
>NZ_JAMZMM010000433.1 GCF_024178385.1 Limnofasciculus baicalensis BBK-W-15
GCAGTGCCATTGGATAACCCGTGAGAAATGTTCTTCCCATTGAGCGCTCTCATAGTCAAGTTCTCCTGAACGTTGCGCGTAATACTCACAGTCGATACCATCTCATTTTCAGTTTTACCCCGCATTTCTGGAAGAGTTGTTTATAGACGTTTGGCAACGGAGTATATAGCGGATGTGACAGAGGGGTTATCGAATTTGTCGGAAAGATGGAGGAAATCCGTTACCCCATCCGTTACCCCATCCGTTACCCCATCCGTTACCCCATCCGTTACATCCGTTACCCCATCTGCTGCCCCATCCGCCGCCCAATTTGTCTTATCCGCCAAAAAAATACAACCCCTCCGCTACGGAGAAAACCCCCATCAACCCGCAGCCTGGTATCAGACAGGCAGTATTCCCACAGGTTGGACAGGAGCAACCAAACTTCAGGGCAAAGAATTAAGTTACAATAATCTTGTCGATTTAGAAGCAGCGCGGCAAATAATTACCGAATTTAGCGATAACCCAGCCGCCGTTATTATCAAACATAATAATCCCTGCGGCGTAGCCTTGGGAACTAACCTATCCGAAGCTTACCAAAAAGCATTTAACGCGGACTCTGTTTCAGCATTTGGTGGAATTGTTGCCTTAAATAAATCTATTGATGCCGCCACAGCAACAGCCTTAAGCCAAACCTTTTTAGAATGTATAGTAGCACCAGACTGCCAAGCCGATGCCAAAGCAATACTAGCAGCTAAATCCAATCTGAGAGTATTACTTTTATCAGACTTAAAATCAGGTGCAGCCGAAAATGTGAAAGTTATTGCCGGAGGTTTGTTAGTGCAAGCCGCCGATGATATTATCGAATCTCCCGATAACTGGCAAATAGTCACAGAAAAACAACCAACACCAGACGAATTAGCAGAATTATTATTTGCGTGGCAAGTATGTAAACACGTCAAATCTAATGCTATTGTAGTGACTTGCGATCGCACCACATTAGGAATTGGCGCAGGGCAAATGAATCGCGTGGGTTCAGTTAAAATAGCCCTAGAACAAGCTGGGGAAAAAGCGAAAGGGAGTATCCTCGCCAGCGATGGCTTCTTCCCCTTTGACGACTCCGTGCGGACGGCAGCAGGAGCAGGAATTACAGCTATTGTACAACCGGGGGGCAGCGTGCGCGATAAAGATTCCATTAAAGCAGCCAATGAGTTAGGGTTAGTTATGGTGTTCGCTGGCATCCGTCACTTTTTGCATTAAGAGAAGGCAAGCTATGGTTTGGGCAGAGAGGGCATTGCTGGGTTTATTTATTATATTCGCAGCAATCGCCTGGACATATATTATTACTGCACCTCGACGTAAAAAACAGGCAGGTGCCCTCCTGTGGAATTTGGGTTGGCCTTCAGAGCATAAAATGATGTTACTGACAGGGACAATTCTGTTTATCTTAGCAATTGTCCCCACTACTCAGTTTTTCTATTTAGCCAAAATAGGAGATGAAAAGCTAACATATTATTTTTATCTTGCCATCTCCTATTGGTCCACAGTCATTTATTTTTTCTGGGCAGGATTGAGTAAACTGGAACTGAGAGAAAACGGAATTTACTTCAAATTTGGCTTAATTCAGTGGCAGGAAATTGCTCTGTACAAATGGAAGGGTAAAAAAGGAAATACTCTAACCGTTTGGCTAAAAAACCGGATTCCTTTCTGTTCAAAGCGGAGTTGGCAGATTCCTTTAGATCATAAGGATACAATGGATAGCATCCTGACTCAATACTTGTCAAGAACATTTAAGCTGAGAAATGCCAAATTCAAAAATGATTCTCTGACAGAAAGTGCGGATATAGAGGATTATGATAAATAATGGGGAAGGATGAAGTCCTCGATAGTCAATATTACTACCATCCCAGAAAATTACCCACTTCTTCTCTTCCTTAGTGTCTTAGTGTCTTAGTGGTTAAACAATCCAGATTATTACCTCTCCCCTCTCACCTCTTAATTCTATGACAGAAGAAGACAATCGCAATTCACCATTACCAAATCCCCAGCCGTTTAACCAACCGACAGATAACCAAGCTGAGGTAAAAAAACCGGGTTTATTCACCCCAGTAACTGATATCTGGAGAAACACCACAAAGCAGTTAAGACAACTAATACCGCTAGAAAAAGTAACAGAGAAAATTGTAGGTTGGTTTAACGTTAGTGAATCTCAAATTGCCGAGATATTGGCGACAATTAAAGCAGAATTACCCACCACAGAAGCTCTATTAATTGGTAAACCTCAATCTGGCAAAAGTTCGATTGTACGAGGATTGACGGGGGTTTCTGCTGAAATTGTTGGGCAAGGATTCCGTCCCCACACTCAACATACGGAACGATATGCTTATCCCTCCAGCGATTTGCCGTTACTAATTTTTACAGATACGGTGGGATTGGGAGATGTGAATCAGGATACGGAAATTATTATTCAAGAATTGATTAATAATCTAGAAAATTATACCAGCGCCAGGGTTCTGATTTTAACTGTCAAAATTAATGATTTTGCCACCGATACTCTACGAGAAATTATCCAACAGTTGCGTCAGAAGTATCCCAGCATACCCTGTCTCTTAACAGTTACTTGTCTCCATGAGGTTTATCCTCTCAGTACAGAAAATCATCCTACTTATCCACCTGAATTTGCCGAAATTAATCGCTCATTTGCGGCAATGCAGGAATCTTTTACTGGAGTTTACGATAAGTCTGTACCAATTGACTTTACCTTGGAAGAAGACGGTTATACACCAGTATTTTATGGATTAGAGGCGCTGAGGGATAATCTGGCAGAATTACTTCCAGAAGCTGAATCCCGTGCGATTTATCAATTATTAGATAAAGAAGCTACTACCCAAATTGGTAATATATACCGCGATGTCGGCAGACGTTACATGTTAGCTTTTTCAGTAATGGCAGCCACTATTTCCGCTGTCCCCCTACCCTTTGCCACCATGCCTGTCTTAACAGCTTTGCAAGTGTCGATGGTGACAATATTGGGGAAGTTATATGGGCAAATATTGACTCCATCTCAGGCAGGAGGTATAGTAAGCGCGATCGCGGGTGGTTTTTTAGCACAGGCGATCGGAAGAGAGTTAACCAAATTCCTCCCTGGTGTTGGTAGTGTCATTGCTGCATCCTGGGCAGCCGCTTATACTTGGTCATTAGGGGAAGCTTCTTGCGTTTACTTTGGCGATTTAATGGGAGGAAAAAAACCGGACCCGCAGCAAATTCAATCGGTGATGCAAGAAGCGTTTCAGGTAGCCAAAGAAAGGTTTAAGGGTATTAAACGTTAGTGGGCAGGAGTACTTTAGGTACGGAAACGTCTCTTACGCTGCTTGTGCATGGCAATTTCTTTGCGCTTGCGTTTTTGCACAGGTGTTTCAAAGTGACGATTTTTCTTTAAATCTGGGAAAATCCCCGCCTTGGAAACTTGTCGCTTAAATCGACGCAAGGCTGACTCAATCCCTTCATTTTGGCCTACGATTATTTGGGTCATTGTGTTCCATACTACATTGAATAAAGACAGAGAGCTTTCTGGGAAAGTTTATTTCTACTGATATCTTCCACCATTCAAGGGCAGACTTGAGAAACCGGGTTTCCAGACTAAAAATTTATGCTTTCAGGTAAGGGCAGTTGCCAGAAACAAAGATGATGAGGCTGGTGCAAGATCTGAGTTTCTAGAGAGTAAAAAAGGCAGACTCCTTGTCTGCCCTTAAGACTTTAGAGTTAAATTCTTGGTTTTCAACTCAGGAGGATCGCAAAATGACCATTTAAGTAACTGAGCTGTCAGTTAACCTTGATGAGGATTTAGCTGATTCCTGAATGCTGAGAGTTTTATACTCCCCCATCTAAAGACACGGGGTTTTCAGCGTTGATGCTTATAAACCTTAATAGCGGCGATTAAATCCTCCTCTATCACCACCACCGCCACGGCGGCCGCCGCCACCACCTTCGGGTTTGGGTTTCGCCTTATTAACTTTCAAGCTACGCCCCATCCACTCAGCGCCGTCAAGAGCCTCAATCGCTGCTGTTTCCTCAGCATCCGATCCCATTTCTACAAAGCCAAAACCTCTCACCCGACCAGTTTCCCGGTCAATAGGTAATTGAACACTCTTAACGGTGCCATATTCTGCAAAGACTTGCTTGAGGTCTTCATCTCCAACCTCATAAGACAGGTTACCGACGTAAATTGACATGGAATATCTCCAGAATCATAGGGTGTAGAGATTTAGATCCGGAGAGGTCTGTAATTTTGGATATGGATAAAAACAAACTGCACAACCGAATTCAATCTTCTAAAACAGTTTAACACAGATCGGGAACTTTTGCATATTAAGGCAATCTAAAGTCAAGCACACTGTCCGATACCTTGTGTGCCCGTAACTTGCCGAAGGCATTCGTCCTACGGCTACTGCCACATGAGAGGAAATTTCTGACCAGTTCTGAGATACCCTCTTGCCAGAAAGTCCCTCATCTATCCTAACCGATAACT
>NZ_JAMZMM010000060.1 GCF_024178385.1 Limnofasciculus baicalensis BBK-W-15
CAACAACCAACAACTAACAACCAACAACTAACAACCAACAACTAACAACCAACAATAAATGACAAATATTGTAATAATTGGATGCGGTATTATTGGTGCTGCAATCGCATACCAACTCAGCAAAATAAAAGACCTCAAAATTACTGTAATAGACACAAATCCACCCGCCCAAGGTTCCACAGGTGCAGCTTTAGGTGTATTAATGGGCGCAATTAGTCATAAAGTCAAGGGTAGGGCGTGGCAATTACGAGAGGCGAGTATGCGCCGCTATGAAACCCTAATTCCGGAATTAGAAGATATTACCGGACAAAAAATACCTTTTAATCGCCAAGGTATTTTAATGTTACGTTTTCCCGGAGAAGATTTAGCTTCATGGGAAAAATTAGTACAAATTCGTAAGTCGCAAGGTTGGGATTTGGAAATTTGGGATAGGGATAAACTGCAATCCCAATGTCCCCAATTAGATAACGATCAAATTATTGGTGCAATTTATTCTCCTGGAGATAGACAAGTAAATCCTACTATTCTTACCCAAGCCTTAGTCGCTGCGGCAAAAAACAATGGAGTAACTTTAAAATTCGGTATTAACGTCGAAGGATTTCAATCTATTCTACCCAATAATACCAATTTACAAATATGTCACAAAATTAATACAAATGAAGGTAAGTTAGAAGCAGATTGGTTAGTAATAGCTGCGGGAATTGGTTCTACTAAATTAGCAAATTTACTCTTATCATCTCATCCCAATTCAACCGAATCTATTACCATAAAACCAGTATTAGGTCAAGCTTTACAATTACAATTAGTATCAGGAATAGGCAATCCAGATTTTCAGCCAGTTATTACTGGTAATGATGTTCATATTGTACCCATCGGTGAGAATAATTATTGGGTAGGGGCAACAGTTGAATTTCCCAATGAGTTGGGTGAAGTAATAGCGGAACCGATATTATTGGAGAAAGTGAGACAAGATGCGATCGCGTTTTGTCCAGCTTTAGCTTCAGCGACAATAGTACGCACTTGGTTAGGTAAACGTCCCCGCCCAGAAGGAAGATCTGCACCAGTTATTGGTATATTACCAGGTTATAGTAATGTTTTGCTAGCTACTGGTCATTATCGGAATGGAGTACTTTTAGCACCTGCTACTGCTGAAGCGATTAGAGATGTTATTGTATAGGAGTTACAGAGATAATCAGTGGGATCGTCTAGCTGATATGGTACGGAAAAAAATTGCTGCTGGCTATATTACTCCTCTAGCCGACGTTTTACCCTCTGATAATTATTCTACATCAGAAATATTTTTATTTCCCAACCAACCAAGTAAATTTTTAGTATTAGTAAAATATTTGATAATACCTAATTGTTTTAAACTATCTTGAACCTCTACCTTGCCAAACTCTTTATAATTTCCAGATAATAACACTTTTATTTGGGTAGGATGACGTTGTGCATGATCGAGAATACACTGTAAAATTAGATTATCTCTAAGCTGTTTTTCTTCCTTTAAAATTGGATCTGTTAAAGTTGCTGTCAAACTATTTAATGGCAGATCGATTGACGTAACTTTAGTCCTAACTAACGTAATAGCATCTAAAAATTGCCCTTCAAATTCATTGAATAATTGGTCACAAGCCAGACGAGCTTTTTCTAAATCATTGACTAACGATCCCAAAGATGAACTGAGATTGCGCTTGCTTTCACTGATTTCATTGTTAATATTTTGCTGAAAAGTCTTTCGCCTTTTTTGTTCATTTTGGAATGCAACTATGGCTTCCATGTAGCAAATACTAGGAATCATCAAACAAATATCTGATGGTGGATTGATTAAGAATTCTGGCGCGGCTTCATCTTGTCCTTTAGCGATCGCCATAATTAAATTAGTTTCAACGTAAATAATCAACACTATATCATCACCTCTACTACATCAGTTTCTTCCTCCGTCGTACCATCGGCTAGTTTTTCTAATAACCCAATGCTTTTTATTTCTTCTAAAAATGGTGGATGCTGAGAATGCCAGTGATAGGCTAAATCGCGCAACCAAGCCTCCACAAGGCTAGTAAAGTAAGTATGAAAGATTCTTTTGTTAGTAAATTCTGGTTCGTATCGACTCAAGACATCGGCTGTGTTAAATACAGAGATAGGTTGTTGCCAATTATCGCGACTCCATTTAAAAATAGTAATTTGTGCCAGATTAACCAGCATAGCAAAGGGGATACTGCCATTGGCTTGCTCTAGGGAATCTGTAATTTGTCTGCTAACTTGCGGCTCGATTGTGCGAACACCAACATCAACCAATAAAACTGGATTGCCATTTTTGTCTCTGGCTACTATGTCGGGATAAATGAACAATCGTAAAACTTGAGAATTGATATTATTTTCCAGATTTGTTGCCATTTGTCTATCCTCCAAATTATGGGCTGGAATGATTGTAAATCTGATTGTGCTAGCTTAGTTTTGAGCAATTTATATTTTCAGGAGCTGAAAAAATGGGACTATTTGACAAAATCGGTGGCATACGCAAGCCAAGCGAGGTAACTCTAGGTCCAGCAGAAGCATTCGCTGCGATTGCATTACTAGCCATTGCTGCTGACGGTTATGCTGCTGATGCTGAGATTCAGGGCATCATGACTTCTTTATCTCGGATGCAGCTCTTCCGGAGTTATCCCGGCGATGTAATGCGCAAAATGTTCGATCGCCTCCAGGGTATCATCCAAAGGCAAGGTGCTGAAGGTTTATTCAATGCGGCGGTAGTTGCCCTACCTGACGAATTGCGAGAAACAGTTTTTGCTGTGACGACTGACTTGATTTTAGCCGATGGGGAAGTTACCCAGGAGGAAGAAAAACTTTTGAACGATTTATGTCGGGCTTTGGAGATAACAGAGCAAACCGCTCTCAAAATTATCGACGTGATGTTGATTAAGAATCGAGGTTAATAAATTCCCATTGTTCGATACCATCACAGGCAAAGCTACACCAAAATACCCCGCGTTTTAACCGGAGAATTTAGGCGTAGCCTTGCTCGTGAATTATAAAGGTTAACGATTGCGTCAACGGTAAGCGCGATCGCGTTGCGCTGCGGCAAGGAGTGAGCCTTCTTTAGGCATCGCCTTCTACATAGAGAAAGAAGAGACCCATGGAAGCAAACGCGCAGATCACGAGTAGGGGGATCATAACTGCGGGTAAAAATGAAGCTGCGAATGCGCCTGTCATAATTTCTAGTTAATTTCTAAACAAAGGGTACAAAACGGATATTACTGCGAACTCTGACCCAGGATTGAGGATGTAAAGAAT
The DNA here is from genome assembly GCF_024178385.1 of Limnofasciculus baicalensis BBK-W-15. Lineage (GTDB taxonomy): Bacteria > Cyanobacteriota > Cyanobacteriia > Cyanobacteriales > Coleofasciculaceae > Limnofasciculus > Limnofasciculus baicalensis. The sequence goes on from NZ_JAMZMM010000060.1 coordinate 3,292, forward strand.
CTTAACAAAGAAAGAGCGGAAATCAATTTACATTAAGCTAAATACAGAGTTCATCCTATTTGAGAAGAGGTTAATAACAATGGCAATGGACGTGGTTCATCATGCTGGAGATCCGCTAGTTGGGGATCTCGCCACCCCAGTCAACTCCTCACCCTTTGTAAAGGCTTTCATCAACGGTTTACCAGCCTATCGCTCAGGACTGTCGGTTTATCGCCGAGGTTTAGAAGTAGGTATGGCTCATGGCTATTTCCTATACGGTCCTTTCGCCGTACTAGGTCCTCTGCGGATGACAGACTATGGCGCTACCGCTGGATTGCTAGCCTCTGTTGGCTTAGTGATTGTTCTGACAGTAGCTTTATCCCTCCACGGTGCTGCACGCAAGGGCAACCCCTCAGCCTGCGCTACCGTACCCGTTGCACCAGCAGAATTTGGTACTAAGGAAGGCTGGGCTGAATTTGCCAGTGGTTTCTTTGTTGGTGGATGCAGCGGCGCTTTCTTTGCCTATCTTCTTTGTCTGACTCCCCACGTCGTACCACTGCAAAGTGTTATTAATGGCGTTTGGTCAGTTCACTAAGAGTTGAAAGGTGAGATCGAGGACTTACGCAAAGTCTCTATCTGTAGGGTGTGTTAGCGTAGCGTAACGCACCATAGCAACTACAACTAGTACTCCTGCGTAAGCCCAGATCGATTCCGATTCTCTCAAAAAATATCGGAGAAGCTGAAAACCCCTGGTTTCTAACCAGGGGATGAAAGCGATATCCGGGCTAAAGCCCGACGTATCCGATTGTTCAAGTTTAAGGGTATCAATCCATTCCTCAATTAATGCGGTTATCGTTTTATCTTTCTGTATAGCACTACCAACACACGTTAGGACGTTGTTTCAACTTCAATCCTGAATTAAGAACAACGTAGTTTGAGAATATGTCCTAATCTTAATGCGTAGCGCTATATTTGTGGAAGATATTGATTTCCGAGTATGGGCAAAGGGTATGTTTGCCAAGCATACTTTAGATGCAGGTTTTGGTCAGCTTGTTTCCATCCCGAGTTGGGTATGTTGGAAACGTGGCGTTTATTTTGGCAAAGTAAATCAGGATTATACTTCTCAGGTATGTCCACAATGCGATTATAGTGCTTTTTAATTGGGTGCGATCGCAGTACTACCTCACCCTGATGGACAGTCTCTGAAAGTATAGCAACTGCCAGGGCGGTTAAGTCATTGATCAGAGTCGAAATACACTGACAAAGTGACCAAAAATGCACTAAGCGCCTTGGCGACTGCTATAACACAAAGGCGGCTATCCCGAAGATTTCAACTATCTGTATTCAACCAAGTGGCTTTCCCGCTATAAGCCAACTTGATTCTACTTAACTAGAACAAACCCTGCCAGACATAGCCACAAAATAAATAACACTATCATCGCATTCCGCATTCTTCGCATTCGTTTTTCCTGGTGGCGACTATCTCTTTGTACTTGACTGATTTTTTGATTAATATCTTCTCGATCTTCTCGTACTTGGCTGAATTCTACTTCAATATCTTCTTGGGTCTTGCTGATTTCTTTGTCAATATCTTTTTTAACTTGGCTGAATTCTCTATCGACATCAGTGCCTATTTTGCTGATTTCACTTCGGAACTCATTTATAATATTATTTATATCCCTTAACCCAGACTGACACTCCTCTAATAGAGGCAGTTTTTCTACCAGAGTTTGATCTAATCGATCGCTCCGATCTTGATGACTATTTAATTCTTGTTCAACTTTTCCAAATCGATCGTGAATATTTTCAGTTTCAAATTGATTTGTCTCTCTTAGTTTAGCAAAACTCTGCTCAAAATTTGTCTGAGATTGCTGAATCAGCTTGATTATCTCATTCGATTCTGCATTAAATCGTGAGACTTCTGAGACATATTCCTTAAGTTTTTTGTAGGTTGCAGCAAGATCTTGAAACTGAATTTGGATCTCTTCTAATTCTACCAAAACTCTATCTGCGTTAGCAAAACGGTTTGTTAGTTCTTTTAGCTCTCGATCTATGCGATCAAAATCCATTGTCAGATTGTCCATGACTACTTAATCCCCTAAAATATGGTGAATTTTGTGGAAATGATCTTTCAATTTTTTAGTTTTTTCTTGAAGTGAAACACATTTGTTGGTCAAATCTTCTAAATACTCAATTCGATCCTTCATCCAGCTTTGCCAATCAGCCTCTACTTGGATTTGTGGAAAGAGTTCGTACAGGGGATAAACATCTCCTAAATCTCTAGAGTAATCATCCAATTTTTCATTATAAATTAGAGGTTCTAGCAGCATGATATCAAATTCCTGAATGTCTATTTGTTTCAAAATATCCTGTAGTTCGTTTGTGTGATGATTTGGCAACTCTTTCATCCTAGATTTAGGATGTAAACTGAGATAAAGATCGATCAGTTTCTTTGTAATCAAAGCATGACTATCAAATTCTGCAATGGTGGATAATTCACCTAATGCCGCAGATAAGCTGTTGGCAATGGGTAGAAGTTCTGGATCTGATCTCATCTCCACAGCATTGCAGAATTGTCGTATCGCATCAGGGCTGGTTTCTTTTAGAGGAGTATATAAATGTTGATCTGTCTCGAGTTGTCGCAGCCGTTGCCACAGCCCATCCCTCCGTAGTCGATTATCTTTAATATTCAACCATTGCTGATAGAGAACCTCAACATGCAGGCTACGAAGTGCCCGTATTCCTAAGTTTTGGGTTAATTTGTAAGCCTCACATTTCATCTCTTCATGCTTGTTCAGTAAGAGAATTGCCATGATAGCAAACGCTGCATTAATTTCAGGTTTATATCGGTTTTGCTTCTCCCATTGTTTCGCAGTTTTTAATTGACCTTCGGGATTTAAATTTGTCGCATTCTGCCCATAAGAGCCATAGGCATCATTGAAATAATGACAGAGTAATCGATCGATAGGATCGCTACTATTGTCAATACTTTCTAAGTTTTCAACAGCTAATAGAGATAATCTTTGCCGATCCCGCCATTTCATATATTTGGATATTTGTTCCCGACATTTGCCGGGTTCGGGAAGTTGCTTTGTCATCCAAGTAGGAAGGTCTAAATATTTTCGCTTCTTGCCAACCGGGACGACTGTAATTAAATCAGCACTCCCTTTGATGTGCGATAAAACCTCAACGGGAACTGTATCACCTAATGCTAAGGGTTGGCGATCGTAGATTTCACAGTCTAAGATGACCTGAGTAGTTAACGATTCCACTAAATATCGCTCCTTGTTCCGATCGTTAGTTTCAACTTTTTTAACTACTTTCACGAATAGTTCTTGACCAACTGTCAGTTTCTTGGATTCAGTATTCACATCTGGTAATTCGAGTATAGAAATAATAGAAATCTTGCCAACCTGATTCTTTCGGGTGATGAACTTACGTCTGACCTTGAATGCGCCCTTTGAGTTAAACACATCGCGGAATTCTGCCACCGATAGGACTGTCCAAGCAGCCTCCTGAATTGGTAACCAGTGCAGGGTTTTTGTCTCAATCGATTGGCAAATTAACCCAACTTCTCCTTCGCCATCCTTTGGCAGGAGAATGTCTAATGATTCGACAAATAAGTCTTTATTTTCAGAGTCATCGCTGAATCCCACCTTAATTTCGCCGTTTTGCTCTCGACGCAGCCACAGAGAAACCTGAGCTTGTTTAAGCTGTGCCGCAGCCGTAGTGTAAAGGAATTTATCTATTCCAGGAATAATCTGTCGCATGGGCAGGGTAATTAACCCACTGCCACATCGCAACATTGCCGTGTATCCGTCAGGTAAGATATCAACAAAACGGGCAAGGCTGATACAGCCAGTCAGGATTAGCGCCGCGTCCTGCTGATGTCGCATCGAGAAGAATAATCGGTGCTGATTTTCAGTTTTGTGTAGTCCTTCAACTGTGACTGGTAAAGCACCACCCGCAGCACTAATCCAATATTTTAGCTGTTCTGAGTTAAGGTAAAGTTTTGGCGCTCCCTCACGAATTAAGGAACCAGTAATTAGGTGATTTTTCCAGGCATCTGCTTCTACTTTGTCTAGTTCAGGTGTCATTGTCTCAAAACCTAACACGACGATCTGGTCCTTATCGTTAATGCCGAGAAACACAACATCATCGCGTTTAGGATTGCGTTTATGGTGACCCATAGCAATCCCCTTTAGATCATTTTCAGGAGTGAGGATTGCCATCTGCCAGTTGGGATTTGGAGCCGCGAAGGGCAATTTGAGCTTAAATTCTCCGCGACAAAGAGTGATTTCTCCTTGCTTTTCATCTACAGCCTCAACTGGCAAGAAGCAGGAGTTTGAACCTAGGGCATTCCGAACACCTGGAATCCAGTTTTTCAGGGCTATTCGCTCGATGGTCAGCATATCAGTTGAGACAAGTTCAAGCTCAACCCAATCCCCTGGTGCAAACCCCTGCCAGTGCATCAAGTCAGCAAGGGATTTAGCTTTGTTATTTACACCAGAAGGCCAGACAATCAGTTGGACGGGTATCTCAACCAAGCGTCCAGGCGCTAACTCAATCCACAAACTATACTCCAGAGATTGAGAACGCCCTGCGACAAATTTGGAAATCCCTGCTATTGGATAGCAATGCGATCGCCCCGGTTGTTTGAGTGCGTAAATTAACTCCTCAACTGGGAACCCAAATCTCCGAAACTCGGATTGGGTGTACCGAAGTCTCAGTTTGCCTTCAAACGATTGGAAGAAAATGGGACCGGTCCAAACGTTGTGTTTTTTAAGCTTCTCAACCTCAAATTTTTGCGTGTCTGACACCCAAGTAAAAGTTTCATTGTCATGATAACGCCATGATTCAGCATTGGCTCGCTTGATGATTTGCTGTACTGATTCGTCTCCAAACGAGAGCAAATGCCAGGGGATGCTGGGATTGTTTGAATCTATTGGTTCCGAATTCAACGGCACATACTGCACGGTTAGGCTGTTGTCTATTTTGATTAGGCGACCACAAGGGAAGCTGTCAGAAGGTGGTGCAATTCGGTACTTTCCCTTTGCATCTTTCCCCAAGCACGCGATCTTGGGATGCTGCGTTGCCATCAAATTGGTCATGGCTTCGGATCTCAGAATATTGTCCCACCGATCGTTCCCATAGCCACCAGGACGGGCAATAATATTGGGTAGACCCCCGATCGAAAAGCCCTCTTTACGTGTCCAATCTTCTGGATTAGTCCGTTTTGTGTCGCATGTGTCGTTTGTCGGTAACATGACCGCAGGTCGAATGCTTTCTGAGACATACTGAGCATTTCCAAACGCAGCACGGGTAATACTCAACTTCCCATCAGATGCCTCAATGCGAACTATCGTACCTCGTGGTAGGTCAGGGGAGCGAGATTGAATCTGATATGCTTGCAGGCGAACGAAGATTCCAGGCTTATATTCGATTTGCACCACACCCCGATCTTCTGCGATCGCAATTGTTGCTAACAGTCCTGCTTTGCCAAGGTTTGAGACGAATCCGATTAGTGCCGATGCTTTTCGAGATGGAACGCTATCACCTTCTATCAGCAACCGTGAAGTGATTCTTTGCTCATTATTTTGAGTTAGTTGGATCAGTAGACGATCGTCTTGAAAGTAGTTTTGTCCTTTTTCTTCATAAACCTGTTTGAGAAGGTTTTCCCGGACTGAGAAACTTCGTCGTAGCAACAGTAGGCTTTTTGCATCTTTGCCAACATCTTCTGGATCGAATCCTTTTGGTGGCTTGAGAGTCAGCCCCATGTCATTTTTCAACAACTTGATTTGACCTGCACTGAGAAAAACCAGGTCTTTATCGAGCAGGCACGAACCTTTTGAAGACTCTGCAAACGATAATCTTACATGCTCGAAGTAGATGTCTTTACCGTAGCTCCTTTTAAAGCGCTCTTTATCTAAGCGCCCAAAAATCACAGGATCTGATTCTCCATCTTCTTCCCATTTTTTCTGTCTATCAGACAGTCTGGCTTGGCTTTCTGGGGTGAGATATGCCTTGAACCTCTTGGGTTCAAATTTTCGCTGTTGCGCGACGATCGCATTTTCGTTAAATCCATCAATATAGGAAATTTCCAGATCCTTGCTCTGAGGTTTGAGGTGCAGCAAGTGAACAATTTGATAGCGACTACTTTGATAGTAAATTTGTCGTGCTTCAGACCACTGAAGATGAATACCCTTAATATTGAGGACATCCTGGGTAGTTTGGTCATTTTCACTATTCTCAAGTTCTCTTGTTTTGAATGATATGACCTTGATCAGGTCGCCATGAAATAGGAAAAATTGTGCTTTACTAAATGAGCTATCATCAAATTCCAGTTGACTTTCAGGAATCAGTAAAGTTTCCCCATATCCCATCTCAAAACGGTGATGAAGTTCTGCGTACTGCTCACCAGTTAATTCATTAGCTTCTTCAGCTCCTACATAGTAAAGACGAGTATCTTTGTCTTTGAGCAAAAATACATCGGTATTTAATGGAGATGCTTCACAGTAATCGACTCTAAATTCTGCAAGCGTGAGAGGTGGTACTAGGCGGCAGGAAGCCCAGACTCGCCGCTGTTCCATAAATAAACAAATCCTAGCCTCGTCAGCATAATCACCTCCCATAACAAATTTGCCACGCTCCGGCGCAAGTGGCACCCACAGCGTCCAATTCTTCCCAGAAGAGTCTTCTGGAACTTGGATCTCATTGTCTCCGCCTTTTGACAACCAAAATCCGAGTTCACCTCTATTTTTTGCAAAGGTGGATCTTAGCGGTACGGGTGATTTTCGCAGATAGTCTTCCAGTCTCAGCTTCCATATATCGGCGTTACTCTTTGTGTCCTGTTGCTTAATGTCACGAATCTGGCGCAAATTAAATCGTCTTCGCAACACACATTTTTGATCTTCTCGTTGGGTTAGAACTAATTCAATTGTTTGAACAGTAACCTTTTCATTGCCTATCCATTCTCTACAATTACCGATCAAAAGTTGTTCGTTGAGCTTCAATACTGCACGTCGGTACTGGGATCGTGGTTCATCAAAAGAATATCTGTGGCGGGCAGTATTGCTTGTACAGTTGTCTTCCCAGATGCTATTTTCGTTAAACCTCAGTTCTTTAGATTTGATTTCTTTGCCCACCGCGAGGTGAGAAGTTTCTTTGGGTTGATGGGGTAAGCAAATTAATTGACCAGGAGATGACTTTGACTCCGCAATTTCCCAATCATTTCCGTCACGAGCTGGTACTAGCCCAAGGTAGTATAGCTCGTCTAATTTTCCACTCTGCCACGGTTTTAGTGACCAAAGCGCCCTAGCTCGAATGTTGGGTTTCTCAATATGAAAAATCAACTCTCCATGATGCTGTTGTCCAACAATCTTGTATCCTTGACCGATGCTAAGTGTAGCCAGGTTATCAATTTGCAAACCTTGCTCCTCGATCGCGCCTTGGCTCACTTGCCAAACCACTTGGCACTGTGTCCCGTCTGTTCCTGACTTTGGTACTTGCGTTATGATGCCAACGCATTGATAATTTTGGATCGCATCTGGAGGAATGGTGATGTTTTTTATGTCTGGACGAGTTTGAATTTCAAACCATTCAATCCAAAAAATCTCTGCTTCTCGGTTTTCACCCATTAAAGGTCTTTCCTGATGTTTTAAGGGAAGCATTGTGAGGGATTCAGCTTGCACCCAAACTCGGATATTTTCATTTGTAAGACATGGTATAAAGCCGTCACCTTCAGGATCGATCCATCCCAGATGTCGCGAAAGTTTTACACGATCTCCTGCTTCCATGTAAAGTTTATTAGGTAAGTTAAGCCAGCGATTAATAAAATCTGCCCAGTCTTGCTTGAGAGGTTTAATTTTGTGAAATGGAGTTGTTTCACCTTCGACACAAGCTTTTCGCCATTGGATTTCTTTCCACTGAATTATGTCTATATCCGCATCTTTTTGGGTTGCAGAAGGGCTTATATTCTTCCAAGACACCGCCACTTGATCGGGATAGCCCGGTATCACCACATTTTCCGGCAGGTGGAAAAACCAGTTGCCATAATTATCTTTTTTGGCAATCAAACGTTCATCAGATCGATCGAACAGTTCGCGCCACCGAATATTCCGATCGTCAAAGGGAACGCTTAAATCTGGGTAAAATTCATCGATTTCAGTAGGATTGATGACATTAGTGACTAGCCTTAACCCCACCCGACCTGATTCAAAGTCTGGAGTAACTGAGATGAGCAATCCCATTGACCCGTTTCTGCTGTTTTGATAGTTTGCGATCGCGTCTGCTAAGATTGCCGCATCATCACCCAAAAAACGATGCTGTTCGATTAGATAGTTTTTGCCAGGTTGATGAGAAAAGCGCCATACCGTCTCGCCAAATTGACCGATTTTTTCCTCGATTATGGTCAAAACAGCAATATTATTGTTCTTCTTGGAATAGAATACCTCGGAAAGTAAATCGCTGAAATCAAGGTCGAGTGGTTCCCATTCCTCCCCATCGTTTAGCTTGGCTAATTTCGCAAAAACTTTATAATTTAACGGTTGGGACTGTTGACAAAAGTTACGAGAAATATCGGCATCCCACAGACGTAACAAACGTGGATTGTGCTCCACCTTGTCAGTAATCTGCTGTGTCTCCTTACCAAGTTGGCGCTGTAAAGACCAAGTACGCCGACCATGCTGCCAATGTTCCTCAACGACGATATTATTAATGTCTCCTGGCAGAGATCTGTGAGCTAAACCTTTGATTGAATGCTTATGTGATACCTGCCACTGTAGTTTATCTTCCTCCTTGAACTGCCGAATAGGAAGCTTAACGCGATCCCCAGATTGCAAAAACAAGCACTTATCAGATGAGTGAGTTAGCAAGAACTCAAACCCACAATCAAAGGTATATTTCCATTCGCCTTTTTCTATCTCAGCAACATCAACCACCACAGCTAGAACATTTAAGGGGGGATCGCTTTCATGATTCAGAGTCCGAATTTCAGCAGGAATTTTTTTAAATAAGTTCTCGACTCCTGCGGTATCAAAATCTTCATAGAAGACTGTTGCTGTGAAACGATTGGGATTATAATTGATCGCCTTGATTGCTAAGTCTGCGAGCGCCTGTTCACTAGAAGGAAAGACAAGCAGCTTCTGGTCATTGCGGAGTTCTACATTGAGGGTTTTAGATCGAATCGTCGTACTATTTTGTCTTGCCAATGATCTGCGATGCAAATTTTCCAAGTCAAGGCCAAGTTCACTAAAATTGTCAGCATTTTCGCGAATATTGCTGAGATAGAGAAGTTTCGTGACCCATTCTTTGAATAGTTCAGTATGCTGTAATTTTTGGTATGTTTCTCGTGGAATTTGAGCTTTTATTTCTTGACTCAGAGGATCGCGTTCATCATTAATTTCCTGGCTCAAGTGTGTATATTTTTCCAGACGATTGCATATCATTGGTAAAAGTGCTTTCTGTAATTCCCAACGAGCATCCCCCGTTTCTTTAAATGTTCTACCATCTGCTGCGGTGGGATACACTCGTTCAAGCATATTTTTGAGTTCGTAAATACTTCCATATTCGAGTAGCACAGAGGCAAGCAGGATTTGTTCTTCAGATCTGTTTTCTAGAATGGGGCTGTCTAAAAATTCCAGCAACCGCAAGCGGATGAATCGATTTAGGTTGTCCTTTTTTCCCACACTATTTAGGTAATCCTTCCAATTAGAAAACTTTTGCTCTAATACTTCTGGAGCGATCTTGTAATCAAGGAGGTGATTCCCGATTGCATCTAACAACTCTAATGTGTAAACCAGGCGATTCGATGAAATTTTACTGGGATCACTTCCCCAATCAACACAATCATCATCCCATTGCGCTCCCATCCATTCATTTGGATGTAACCGTTTTGTGAGAAGAAGTTTGCGATAGTCCACTTCCCAGCGGGTTTTGTTTTTGGATCGTTCGATTGTCCAGTTCAAACGATCATCTAAGCTAGGTGAGTAATTAGGACATAAAAAACGAGTAACTAAGGCTGCTTTCTGTTGCTCCGGGAAATTGTGACGAAGTTCTTTAATATCATGGTGAGCAATGTGGTAACCGTAAACATCAGGAATTAAGTTTAACCAGCGCCCTGATAGTTTGGGGCTGACTACACTAGTGTAAGCATCCAATATCCAGGAAATCAGCACTTCGGGGAGAACTCTATTTAGAAATAGAGATTCTTCCTTGTTGATGTTGGTATTTTCTTCCTGAAGAGATTGTCCCCGCTCGCAGATTTTAACAAAAATTTCTGGATTGATCGACTCAAACTTTCCAGTACCTGCAAGCTTAATTTGCCGCTGAGTAAAGCGAAATAGCCCCATTAAAGCAGTAGAAAGCTGAGGTGCTTCTCCCTTGTTGTAACGCCTCTCAACTGTGGCGATCGCATCTGAAGCATGAGCCAGCAATCGGGCAGCAAATTCAACCTGATCGAAATTGTCCCGTGCTAATTTTTGCAGCAGCCTGATAGCGACAAATACACTGCCCATAAGGTGAATGAGTAGCGCTGGCTCATCAGCCCTGGGATATAGATTATTCGGGTTTTGAGTTCTTGCAATCCATGGAGAAAAGAAGATCCATGTATATTTATTATTAAAATTGAATCTTGTTCCATTGTTTACTTTTAACGTAATTTTTTTCGGTATCCACCGCAGATCAAAAAGAGATTTAAACTGATCTTCTACCTTTATTGATATATCCATTTTCGGACAATTCACATTGAGATAGTTTGGCAAGCTAGTTGGTGGATGCCAAAATTTGACTAGTTCCTCAGCCGTAGTTGCCCCATCAATCTGTGCGGCAATTTCCCATAAAGCAATCTGCCAGTATAAAATTGGCAACCCTTCAGTTCGATTGGGAGTTTTTTTAATACCGACTCGACGGAATAAACCATCTAGATTCTCGCTATCTTGATTGGGATATTCTCCTATCAAATTACGCAATTCCCTCAAAGTCAACGATTCCTGAATGATACGCTCACACTGGCTAGTAGCTGTATCTCTTGTATTTGACTCTCTGAATAAAACAATAGCGTAAGTCTGCAAAAGATCGGGTTCAGCTTGCGCCGCAACAGACGCTTCTTTTGCCATTAAAGACCGTAGCCTATCTGGATATTCTAACAATGTTAGCGAAACAATTAATGCCGCAAGCCGAAATGCCATACGACCAAACTGATACTCTAGTGCCTCTTGAAGGAACTCCCAAATATGTGAATAGGTTTCATCCTGCTTATTAACTTCTGCAATGAGTTCATCAATTAATCTTTCATGATTTTCAAGTTGATCTGCAATAATTGCCAGGACAAGCGTTTCTGGCAAAAAATCTTTCAAGTCAAGATAGGGCGTAGTAGTCAACCGCCGTTGTGGTAAGTGTTCTCTCTCCCGAGCAAAAGTATTGGCTGCCTCCATAATTTTTGTAGAAGGCTGATTAGATAATGCTAAGTTAATCAGTTGGTGAATTGGGTTTTTTACACTTTCTGGCACAATCTCGCTTAAATCGCTTAAATCCTTAAAGTTGCGCTTAATCGTACCCTTAAGTCCAGCAGGAAGGTTTTCTCGATGCAGTAGCTTCAGTACAGCAGGCAAGGCATAGATTTGCATTCTGTCTTCTGTACGCTTTAGCTCGTTATAAGCTAAGTAGAGTAACTGAGAATCACTTTCTGGATTTTCAAGACTTTCCAGAATTGATAGAAAAGCTTCCGTGTCCGATGGGTTGGCGCTAATGCAGCAGCAAAAATACCATTCAGCAAGCATCTCTTATACCTCTAGAGAGTTAGTCAAAGATCAGTTGGAATAAATTAGATGGCGATTCCGCCGACAATCTAGGACTTGACGTTCCCTCTCCTGCCTTTTTTTGATCTCTTCCCATTCTTTGGGTGTACATAAGCCAAAAACTGCGCGTTTTTTTTGTTCCAGCAGCAATAGTTCCGTAATGTTTTTTTGATTAGGAGGAATCACAGCTAGCAGCCAGCAGATAGTAGGAGTAATGTGGCTAAATTGGGCAGATTGAAATTTATTTATTACTCGTTTAAATTTAAGTTTTGCTCGAATTGCCAGTGTAAATTTATCGGCATAGCTTTGATTAATAAAATCATCTTCTTGCTCCTTTTGATTCTGATAAAAATGATACAATACCTGAAGATCGGGCGATCTAATCGCTAGCTTTTGAAGAATCGCTTGAATTATTTGGTCACTTCGCTCCTGTTCTTTTCGCAGCAGCGCCAGAAATAAAACTTCTAATTCAATCTTATTAAGATTATATAAGTCTAGCGCGATCGCCCCAGATTTGTCAAGTGAATCTGGAGCTAAGGTATCAATGTTTATGCCATCGACCCAAGCATCCATCAGGATATCCGATAAATAACAACCAACATGAGCGGCTATGCTTAATGCAGCTCTAACTGCTTCCTCAATCTCACTATCAGCATAAACCCTAATCCATTCATAACTCCATTGAGGGAATAAATCTACAATAATTTTAAGCAATTCATAGTAGAGTTCTTTCAAACTTGTCGTGGCGATCGCTTTAATATCTAATACGACATCTCGCGCTGTGATTCCGGAATAAGTATCCTGTAATTCTTTTTCTGAATACTGCTCCTTTAAATTTCTATATAAATCAATAATATGTATGTATTTTTGTCTCTCTTTCTCTAACTTTTTTCGTTGATAACTGCGAGTCACAGCATGATACATCCATCTACAAAATGGTAATCCAGGTTTCCATTCAATATTGATAAAATTAGTACGATCAGTTTTCTGAGATGATATATTGTTGTCGAAAAACAGCCGAGGATCTAGACGCATCAACTCAATCGGGATTTCTTTAGCAATTTCTCCCAATTGGGTTTTAAGCGTTTTAACACTTCCCTCGACATCTTCATCAAGAGAACGAATAATATTAATAATAATCGCTACCGAGTTTGAATTAAATAGCTGATTGAGTAGAGTATTGCACCAATTTTTAATTTGTTCGTAAGAACTTGTATGGAGTTGTTTGGCATCAATCTCAAAGAAGAAGCCTGGTATACTTGAATCTGGAAAAGAGTTATTCTCTAAACTATTAGCTACTTCATTACTTATATCCACTACTGCGTCTATAATTTGGGCTTTCTGCCAGGGCGCACCGGGATGTCGATTTATGTCTAGTCGCATCCATTCTCGCTTTGGCAGTTTTGTAGCAGATTCATTTGCTTTTTGATTTACTTCTATCGCTTGAGATAAGGCAAACTCAACATTTTTGAAATTTTCATAGATTTCAGTTTGCTCAAAGCCAATTAATAGACCAATGAAACTGCTACGCTGTAATCCCCAGATTGTCCCTATGTCAAGAGGCATGAGTTGGAAAACTTGCTCGTCCACAAAATAAGCTGGTTTTGCTGTAGGTTGAGAAGGTATATAACTAATTGAATTTAACTTATTTTCTAAGTATCTTAGTTTTTGGCTATCGCATAACGGCGATAGTGTTTTTATAATCAACCTAAGAACTTTTTCATTTCCAGCTTGGACTAATTGATGAATTAAATTTACAAGAAAAGGATTTTCTTCTATCTCTACATAATAGTCTTCTACTCTTAAAGTGATTATTCTTAAAAATGCTCGGCGCTTCTCATTTGAATCACACAAGCGAGAAGATACAATCAATTTAACAATATTTTCTTGCTCTCGATTATCTAGTAAATCTATCATATAAATTACAGTTTAGCTTACTTTTGAGAGAGTCTAACTCAGTTGTGAAACCAGGAACGTTAGGGGCAATTTTCTGACAAAGCTTACAGAGTGCCAAAAAGTTACGACTATCGTGAAGATGAAATACTAATTGCGTGGCAAAATCACGAGGAGCAATAGCTTCCATGAACTCGATATCAGATGGCTCGAGTTGTATAGATATACATAACGATCTTCGTGACTCTAATTTATTAACTCGACCACTTCTTTGAAGAATATTTGCTAAAATATCAAGATCGGAATAATTCAAATCTTTTATTTCTTCCACTAACAACGAGTTTTCAGATCCACTTGTTGAATTTGGGTTAGAGATCGGACGTTTGAACAGATAGCCATCGGCCACACGCATAAAGATGATAGGAGTTGCAAAATCTCGCTTGCGATATTGCGTTGAACCAAGAGCGATCGCACGTCGTCCATATTGAGCAGCAATATCTACTGGATCTTCTGCTGCTAGCTGCTGATAAAAGCGAAGGGCAAACCGTTTAGCAGTGCTGTTGGTAACTTCATATTGCATTGCTACAACAACCGGGATATTTTGTTGCACAATACTAGAAGCAACTCCTACAAATGCTGGCGATGCTGACAAGATCCCTCCTTCGCAAGCTTGGAGGATTACAATACCAGGACGATGTTGATTAAACAGTTCGCTGAAATAATCTGCATCTACCCACATCGCCTCATCCAAGTCTGGGTCTACTAAGGCAATCTGACCTACTTCTCGATCGCCCTCATTTGCCAAACGTCCATGACCAATAAAGTGAAAGATGTGAGGCTTTTTCGACAAAATAGTATCAATTGCTTCAGGGTTTGCTGAATTGACGATAGGAAGCAATTCAATCCTATGTGCCTGTTCATTTGCTAGTATTTCCAAAGCTTTTTGTACTTCTTCATAAGCAACAGGCTTTAAATCTGGAGGAGCAGACACAACCAAAGCAATTCTCAATTTTTCATCATGATTTAACTGAATCGGTTGCGCCGGAATCCATTGCGCTCGACGGCGCGAAAATACCAAATCCGGCACTGTTCCCATCCAGATTGTTCCTAAGTCATCGCGTGCGGGCAAACACAAAAATTCCCAAGGAAGAGCTGCTACTTCGGGCATTCCCCGTTCGTCGATATCCAGTTCAACTCGAAGAAGTTGCTTCTCCTGTTGCACGATCTGGTAATAAAAGTTAACGAAATCTTGACGTAAGACATCATCGAACAGGACATCAAATAAGGCTTCTCCCAGTATCCGTACTTGACTCGCATCATTCAGCTTGTCTTTTTCGCTAGCAATTTCTAACAGAGGAGTAATCTCTTCCAACTTATCTTTGTACCGCAAAACTCCGGAAGGCTGTCCCAAATCTTGATGTTGAGCCTTCCACTTTTCTACCTGTACGCGATCGCGGTTAGCAACGCGAATGCGATAGGTGTAGTATGTTTTATTCATAAGTTGCTGTCTTCTAGATGGACTGACTATTTTTATAACCCGCCTTCAAGTTGGTTTCGTTCTTGTAGCAACGGTTTTAATCGCTTGTCTTGGGTAGAGTCAGCGTCCACTCTTCGGCATCACCTCGAGCCAACCGATGGGCTGCATTATTTTTTTGTCGTAGTAGCTGCTTCAATCGATCGGACAAATCTCCAAAGACATCCCGGATGTCAGCCGTGAGCCAATTGAGATCGGGTTCAGCCCATACTAGACCTTTCAGCGTAATCGATTCAGTTCCCTTCGGGACTTTAAAGACGATCGCAAATTTCGCTGTCCCGATTTTTTGCAACTCATTATCCTGAATCTTCCAGTAGCAGGTGGAATTCCCTTCACCATTCGTCAGGATTTCAGGATGCCCGAGTTCGTATCGATAGGAGGGAATAGCAATAAACGCATCTAAGTTATCTTTGCTGCCTAGATTCGCCTGTAAATCACCCGGAAGTAATTGCGACAAATCGGCTAACTGAGCGCTATCTACGCCGATATTCCACTCCAGGTTGCCATTTAATCCTACATCCATACCAACACCAAAACTCATAACCGATCGCCATTGCTGTGTCGGAAACAAGCTTTGAACGATCGGCTCGTTGCTACCTTTTGGGTTAAAATCTAGCCTGCAAGTCAATCGCCAAAATCTAGCCGCCCGTTCAGGACGCAAATCGACGGTGAGAGTGATGTAATAGAAGTCGAACTGCTCCCGCATCTGTTGCTTATATATATTATTCAATTCAGTTCCGCTATTGCTAAAGATTTCCTCGGTGAGATGAATCAACCTGTCTCTGGGATTACCAAAGCTGACCTTTGTTTTAAACAAGCTGTCAACAGCTTCTGCTCCAAAACCTAGTGCTGTTCCACCACTTAAAGTTCCCTCCCACTTTTGCACCTCTTGAAACAGGTCAGATAATAAAACGTCTGCCTCTTCCAGGTTAGGAGGGGATAGTTCATCGATCATCTTGGGCATCTCCTTGGGATTTCCTGACGGGGCGACAACTATGGCTGAAACCATTGCATAGTCTAGTGTATAGAACATTGCCTTTTCCAAAAATTGAGTCCATTTTTTGGCTTTATTGACACCCTTGGACCTATCCGAGGTGCTACAAGTCTTATGAGTTCGTTGTTTTTAGCCAGATTGAGGGTCTAATTTTTCCCGAGCTGCTCGGCTTAAAAAGCTTATCCTGTAAGACTTTCCGCCATAGTTGTCACCCCATCAGCAACTTTTCGGTATATTTTCCCTGCTCCTGGTACAAGGATTTTGTCGTATTATACCTGATTTCCTGGAAGCTTCACACCTGTCAATCCTGCTCAAAGTATTGATAGCTCAGGGTTTCTGGTTTATTCAGCAAGCCCTAGTTAAGAATCCGAGAAAAAGGAAGAAAAGTCCAGAAGCGCGGTTTCAAGCCGCTTCGTAACAACTTTTTAAGCGCTACCCTCTACTGAGCGTCAGGGGAGTACGTCAAAGTGAAAAGAAAATAGGCTCTAGCCCCCAGCCTCTTTAACTAAAGCATTGTCCAGCACCTGTTCAATGCGATCGCATAAAATAAATTCCATCAGCTCTCGCACATCCTCTGGCACATCCACTAAGTCTTTCCCATTCTGTTTAGGTAACAGTACCCGCTTAATCCCAACTCGGTGTGCCGCTAAAACCTTCTCCCGCACCCCACCAATCGGTAAAACTTCACCGCTAAGATTAATTTCCCCAGTCATAGCAGTATCTGTCCGAACAGATTGCTTAATTAATAAGGATGCGATCGCAGTTACCATCGTTACACCCGCTGAAGGTCCATCTTTGGGAATCGCACCCGCAGGTACATGGATGTGCAACCCATTATCTTTAAATGACTTGACATCTATACCCAAATATGATCCATTAGACCAAAGATAAGAGCGAGCAATTCGCGCCGACTCCTGCATCACATCACCCAACTGCCCCGTAATCGTCAAATCTTTCCCTTCAGGTAACAAAACCGCCTCCACAAAAAGCACTTCCCCACCTGCAAGAGTCCAAGCCAAACCCGTAGCCACCCCGGGTTTTGGGGCTTTGCGCATTTCATCTGGTAAGAAACGTTTCGGACCGAGAAATGCTTCAAGTTGTTCCGAATCGATTACGATTGGCTCAGTTTCCCCATTAGCATAACGGACAGCAACTTTGCGACACAAAGCACCCAATTGCTGCTCCAACTTCCGGACTCCAGCTTCCCGGGTGTAAAATGCGATCGCATTCCGTAGCGTTTCCTCTGGCAGTTGTACCGCATCTTCTGGCAATCCTGCCTTTTCAATCTGACGGGGTAACAGATATTTTTGAGCGATAGGGAGTTTTTCTTGTTCAGAATACCCAGATAATTCCAGAATTTCCAGTCTATCCAAAAGAGGTGGCGGCACGCGGGATAAGTCATTAGCCGTCCCGATAAATATAACCTGAGACAGATCGAAGTTCAAATCCAAATATAAATCCCGGAAACTATGATTTTGCTGAGGATCGAGAATTTCCAGCAACACCGAAGCCGGATCTCCCCGATAGTCCATTCCGACTTTATCCAGTTCATCCAACATAATAACTGGATTCTTCACCGCAGCCCGATGTAGCGCTTGGACAATTCTACCCGGCATAGCACCAATATAAGTCCGGCGGTGTCCCCTAAGTTCCGCTTCATCTCGCATACCACCCAAGCTAACTCGCTCAAAAGGACGACCTAAAGCACGAGCAATAGATTGGCCTAAACTAGTTTTACCCACTCCCGGCGGTCCAGCAAAGCAGATTACAGTACCAACTGTGTAAGAGTGGGGAGTAGGGAGTGGGGTGTGG
>NZ_JAMZMM010000434.1 GCF_024178385.1 Limnofasciculus baicalensis BBK-W-15
ATGAAGGATGAAGGATGAAGGATGAAGGATGAAGGATGAAGGATGAAGGATGAAGTATGAAGGATGAAGTATGAAGTAAAAAAATAGTTTTACCCTACCCACATCGCTCCATCCCCTATACCCTATTCCCCACTCCCGATACGGCATCCGCTGTTACACTCCCTTTATTTCCTCTTCCACCTGAAACACATTGGAGTAAAGATTAGCAATAATCTCCTTACCAGCAAGTGTAGTCTCCAAGTATCGCAAAGCAGGTTCAATGTACTGAAACACCACATTCCAGAAAAAATTTGGGTAACCATGGCGCAAATCGCCAGGATTTTGATAACCTAAATTTTTGTTCATACCAGTTTCTTCAAACTCGTAGAATAATGCAGGAATCTTTTCTAAATACCGGGGATCTGACAACTGCCCAATTAAATCAGCCGCACGGGTTAAACCAGGATAATTAATTGTATCCTTATGCGCTTCATCCGGTGGTACTGGGAAACGAGTTAACTCAATATTTTGCTTGACAACTTCAGAATTAATCAATCCCTCAACACCAAATTTCTCCTCTACAAAAAGCTTGCCTCGGCTGACATGGTAAGGAGTCAGACTAGCATCCGTTGCGCTAAGAGGAAGGGAGATCATCATCTCATCTAAACCAATGATATATAATCTGCGATCGCATTGGTCTTCCCGACAAATTCCTTTAACATAGCCAATATCATGGCATAACAAGGAAACAATAAAATTCAACCAATCGTCACAAGACACATTACCTTCACGAATCTGCTTTCCTCGGAGAATTTCCTGGCCGACTAAAGTCACCAAAATCGTGTGTTCTATATCATGATAGAGTGCATCGCTATTAGAAATCTCTTCCAGCACCACATTGGCAACCCAGCCAATCAGATCTGGATATTCGGGTTTGAAGTTGCCGTAAATCTCGCGATAGCCAGACTTCAGGCGATCGGTGCAGGTACGAATCATCACCTCTGTTGGATTAAACATGGCTCCTCCCCTTACTAACTTGCAACTGAGAAACTCAATCAGCTTATTATTAGTTTGATTTACTAGCCTAAAAAATGTAACCAGAAAAACTCACTAAAACTTCATAATCATCTGTTCTTTTCTCAAGAAAATAAAATGATTAAAATTATCTTAATACTTTATATCTCATAAAACCTCATAAAAGCTCACAAGGATAAGTCGGAATATTCTCCCAGTATCTAAAAACTCATAGAAACTCACCTTTATTTAGCAATTAGCCAAATAATATTATTTAATTTGTGACAAACATTTCTCTAAGTGCTATAACTTGTAGAACAGGCATCTCGCCTGTGAAGGAGGAAGAAGGCAATAAAGCCGGACTACTTTAACAAAGACTAGTATAGACCAGATTCAAATTTAAACGATCCTGGAAAGATGGATTTTCAAGAAGCCTTAGAATTCGCAGACAAATTAACCCACGCCAAGACTGGTAAGCACCTAAACGACTTGGAGAGGGAAGTCTTTATTGGATCTTGGCAAGGGCGTACCTATGAGGAAATTTATCCCCATAACCCCGAATACATCGAGAAATATGTAGGCTATAAGTTATGGCAGAAGCTTTCCATCGTATTGGGAGAAAAAGTTACCAAAAAAAAGATTCAAGGCGCAATCGCTCGCACCTTGCAGCGACAGGAGCGAGTTTTTATCAGCCATCGCCACCAACAACCAGATTTGAGTTTGGCGATTGAGTTGCAAAATGCGATCGCAAAGTCTGGATATCAAGCTTTTATGGCTCCTGTCAAAACCAGCTCGGGCGATTCCTCTGTTATTGAAGAAGAATGGCTTACCCATATCGATCGGCAATTAGCCAACTGTGACTACTTTATACTCCTATTATCACCTCAAGCCGCAGTGAGTGAAATGGTAATTGAGGAGTTACGGAGAGCGAAAGAATTAGGAAATTCACATCACAATGCCAAACCAATCTTACTGCCAATTCGGGTAAATTGTCCCCCGAATACACCTCTAAATCACGACTTACGAAACTACCTCCAGGGGATTGCTTATTGCGAGTGGAAATCTCCTCTTGACACGCCAACAATTGTCAAAGCTATTCTGAAGCAATTGTCAGGAAATGGGAAATGGGGAATTAGTAGTGGGGAGGAAGAGGCTGAGAATGAAGAAATCTCCACATCCCCCACTCAGGAGGCTAGTGATTTATCTTCCACCCTTCTCCCTTCTCTTCCCCTATCTTCTGCCCTCCCCACTCCTCTACCTGTAGCGGAACCCGAGTTACCTCAAGGTCAAGTTCGCCTGGATTCTGTATTTTATGTGGAGCGAATTCCTTATGAAGCTCAATGTTACAAAGAAATAATGAAACCAGGGATGCTAATTAGGATTAAAGCACCCAGACAGATGGGAAAAACATCGTTAATGGCAAGAATTTTGGATCGGGCGAGAGAGCAGGGTTGTCGTACTGTACCTTTAAGTTTCCAACATGCAGATCGAACAGTTTTTGCTAATTTAAACCAACTATTACAGTGGTTTTGTTCCAGAATTACTCGTAAGTTGCGCCTTCCTTATCAAGTTGATGATTATTGGCACGATGATACATTTGGCAGCAAAGATAATTGTACCGATTATTTTGAAGATTGTCTATTATCCGGAGGAGATGAACCTTTAGTCTTGGGGTTAGATGAAGTGGATCGGGTATTTCAGTATCCCCAAATCGCAGATGATTTTTTTGGATTACTGCGAGCCTGGTATGAGAAAGCTGGCTATGGAGATAGTGATAGCGATATTTGGGAAAAACTCAGATTAGTAGTGGTTCATTCTACGGAAGTTTATATTCCCATGGATATCAATCAATCCCCCTTTAATGTAGGATTGCCTATTGAATTATTAGATTTTAGCTTCGAGCAAGTCTCTGATTTGGCACAGCGACATGGACTGAATTGGTTCGATAAAAAAGTTGATAAATTAATGGGAATTATCGGCGGACATCCTTATTTAGTAAGGCTTGGTTTATATCAGATTGCCAGAGAAGAGTTAACTTTAGAGCAACTAATAGAAATTGCCCCGACTGAGGCAGGTATTTATGGGGATCACTTGCGCCGACATTTATGGAATTTGCAACAGTATCCGGAGCTAGCTGCCGCCTTCGCTAAGGTAATAACAACTACTGAACCTGTGGAGTTAGATACTGTCCTGGCTTTTAAATTACACAGTATGGGATTGGTTCAGTTACAGGGAAATTATGTCACGTCTCGCTTTGATTTGTACCGTCAGTATTTTCGCGATCGCTTGTCATTGTTAAAATAGATGTACCACCCAATCCAGCGGAGTTAAGCTAATGGCTGTGGAATTAGAAAATTTGTCACAAAAGAGTGGTGTAGAAATAGCTGATACTGACAAAGATCAATGGGATCGAGTATTTGTTAAAATAATCAGTAATGAATTAATGACAGTGAAACCTAGAAGATAAAAATTTATCCCCACCCCCCACTCCCGTTCGGACTTCGGTGAGCTAAGTCGAACCGCTGACGCTCACGGCGGAAGCCCACTCCCCATTTTTAAAACAGAGGTAATTATGCCATCTCCATTCCCAGGAGTAGACCCCTACTTAGAAAGTCCCGAATTTTTCCCAGAATTACATCATCGCTTAATAACTGCGATTGCCGATGCTATAGCTCCCGCGATTCGTCCTAAATATCGAGTAGCGATTGAAAAACGGACTTATTTTAGCAAACCTGAAGAGTCATTAACTGTTGCGATTCCTGATGTAGCAGTCTACTCCAAAACTTCAGTAGCTAACCCTGCTTCATCAACAGCAACACTTCTCAAGTCCATTCAACCACTAACAGTAATTTTGCCAATGGAGGAAGAAACTAGAGAAGGATACTTAGAAATACGAGAAGTAGAAACAGGAGATGTTATTACAGCTATCGAAATTCTTTCTCCTAAAAACAAACGCACTGGAAAAGGACGAGAAGCTTATGAGCGCAAGCGAAATAAAGTTCTACTAAGTGCAACGCATCTCATCGAAATTGACTTGTTAAGACGTGGTAAGCCGATGCCCATAGGAGGTACAATTCGCGGAGATTATCGCATTTTGGTGAGTCGAGAGGAACGCCGTCCCCGAGCCGATTTATATCCGTTTACCCTAAGAGAAGAAATCCCTTCATTTCCCTTACCTTTGAAGTCAGGAGATCCACCAATACAAGTAGAATTGCAAAAATTATTTAGTGAGGTATACGATCGAGCAGGATTTGATTTATCTATCGATTATACTAAATCTCCAGTTCCACTTCTGAATCAAGAGGATCTATCCTGGGCTGATATACTATTACGAGAAAAAGGAGTGCGTTAAGAAGTAGGAAATCAGAAATAAAAGCTAGGGGCTTTCTTGCTATGGGCTATTTATTTGAGCAATTAGCCATTACCCATTACCCAATAGGGAGCATCCCACTTTGGCAAAGATACTCGTTTTTTGCCCCCCTTTTCACCCCC
>NZ_JAMZMM010000435.1 GCF_024178385.1 Limnofasciculus baicalensis BBK-W-15
CCCCTAGCCCCTTCAAGTACCAAAAGCGCGATCGCCTGCATCTCCTAATCCTGGAATAATATATCCTTGGTGGTTTACTTCCTCATCAATCATTGCCGTGTAGATAGTCACAGCGGGATAATTACCACCTAGTTTTTGCAAAGCTGGCGGTGCAGCAATTACGTTAATAATCCGGATGAAAGCAGGATCAACTCCTCGCTTTGCTAATTCTGCCATTGCCATCATAATTGAGCCGCCAGTTGCCATCATCGGCTCCGTAATTAAGATTCGGGTTTGGGGGTGAAACTCGCGGGGTAATTTATTTAAGTAACAGCTTGCTTCCAGGGTTTCCTCATTTCGCACCAATCCCAGATGATAAACCGATGCTAAGGGTAACAAGGTTTGCGCACCTTCTAATAATGCCAGTCCAGCTCGCAGAATTGGCACGACTACCATTGGTACTTCTGGATTCACCATTGTCACGGTGCAAGAGCCTAATGGTGTCTCTACCATTAAATCTTCCGTTGGCAACCAGTCCCGAATCGCCTCGTAGGTTAGCCAGCGTCCCAATTCTATCATCGCGCTCTTAAATAGCGGCGGCGGTGTAGCCGCATCACGGGCAACTCCCAGCCAGTGTTTAATCAGGGGGTGGGGGGGAACATAGACACGTAGTTGGGGTGGCATAAGCACTAACTCAGAGGAGGGATCTGAATAATGATAATCTTTTTTCCTGACCTCCGGACTAAGTATCGCGGTTGAGTCTGATCCTGGATCGCTTATTAAAATTCTTTCTCATTAGTATTGACATTTAATTTCAATAAGGCTATAGTAGTTTTCAGTGTTCTCCTCTCGTGAAAGGATCGGCAGGTGGGACGGGCAACTCAGTAGGAGCCTGTTCCACACTTTCTTTTTGGGGAGTGGGGAGTGGGGAAAAATTGTAGGGTGCGTTACGCTACGAAGGGCGCACCCTAAGCGATCGCAAACCCCTAGCCTGCTAAACTAAGACATGTTAAGTAATTATTAAATCTATGTCTGCTGCTTCCAAACCTCCCTCAGTCACGAATCTTGCCAAGTCCCCCGAAGCTATGTCAGTATATGATGCGATCGCGATCGGTTCGGGAATTGGCGGATTGGTAACAGCCACTCAGCTAGCAGCGAAGGGCGCGAAGGTGCTGGTTTTGGAACGGTATCTGATTCCCGGTGGTAGTGCGGGTTACTTTGAGCGAGAGGGGTATCGCTTCGATGTTGGGGCATCGATGATTTTTGGCTTTGGTACAGAAGGGACGACGAATCTCCTTACCAAGGCGCTGGAGGCAGTGAATGTCAGCTTGGAAACGATTCCCGATCAGGTCCAGATTCACTATCATCTCCCAGAAGGTTTAGACCTAAAAGTTCATCGCGATTATGAGAAATTTTTGCAAGAACTTAGCGATCGCTTCCCACAGGAAAAGAAGGGGATTCGCAAGTTTTACGATGAGTGTTGGGCGGTGTTTAACTGTCTCAACGTGATGGACTTGCTATCCTTGGAGGAACTTGGGTATCTGATGCGGGTATTTTTCCAGCATCCTTTGGCTTGTTTGGGGTTGGTCAAGTATTTGCCGCAGAATGCCGGGGATATTGCGCGCAAGTATATCACAGATCCGGAGTTGCTGAAGTTTATTGACATGGAATGTTACTGTTGGTCAGTGGTGCCTGCGGATAAGACACCGATGATTAATGCTGGGATGGTATTTAGCGATCGCCATTTTGGTGGTATTAATTATCCTAAAGGTGGTGTGGGGCAAATTGCTCAGAAATTGGTGGAGGGATTGGAGAAAGCTGGCGGAGAGATTAAGTACAAAGCCAGAGTCACGAAAATTATTATCGAAAATGGTAAGGCTGTTGGAGTGCAGTTAGCAACAGGAGAAGAATATCGCGCCAAGCGGATTATTTCCAATGCTACTCGTTGGGATACCTTTGAGAAATTACTGCCACCAGAAGCAATGCCAGCCTCTGAGAAGAAATGGCAGACTCGGTATCAGAAATCACCCAGTTTCTTGAGTTTACATTTGGGGGTGAAAGCAGATGTTTTACCAGTAGGTACGGAATGTCACCATATTCTTCTGGAAGATTGGGACAAAATGCAAGACTCCCAAGGAACTATTTTCGTCTCAATTCCCACCTTACTTGACCCAGATTTAGCACCAGAGGGGCATCATATTATTCATACCTTTACTCCCAGTTGGATTGAAGAATGGCAGGGATTATCCCCTAGAGAATATCACGACAAGAAAGAAGAAGCAGCCGAATATTTAATTGAGCGGTTAGAGAAGATTTTTCCAGGTTTAATAGAGGGATTAGACTATCAGGAAGTGGGGACACCTCGGACACATCGGCGGTTTTTAGGCAGAGAAGATGGCACTTATGGACCAATTCCTCAGCGTAAGTTAATGGGATTATTAGGAATGCCCTTTAATCGGACAGCAATTCCGGGACTTTATTGTGTGGGGGATAGTACATTTCCGGGACAAGGATTAAATGCAGTCGCATTTTCTGGGTTTGCTTGCGCCCATCGGGTGGCGGTGGATTTGGGGTTGTGAGTAGGCATCTCCACAATAGAATCTCAAAGCTTTACCTGGTCTTATATACATATAGCAACCGCCACAGCGGTTAGGACATAGAGAGATTGGTAGGGGTGTTAGCGACTTCTTGGCGCTAGCCTAGCAAGAGGGCGATAACCTTGGCAACAAACCCTAAATATTTATATCCTCTTGCTTCACCCTCCCCTCACTATTGATGCCTTAACTGCCTTGTCTATTGCTATACATAGGCCCTTAGTTTTGAGTTTTGAGTTTAAACTCTCCTTACCCCTTG
Organism: Limnofasciculus baicalensis BBK-W-15; assembly: GCF_024178385.1. GTDB lineage: Bacteria > Cyanobacteriota > Cyanobacteriia > Cyanobacteriales > Coleofasciculaceae > Limnofasciculus > Limnofasciculus baicalensis. Next base: position 2,833 of record NZ_JAMZMM010000435.1, read on the forward strand.
TCCCCCTGCCCTACATTAATGTAAAGTTTTGATAACTTTTGCCTAAAATATCCTGAAAAAGAAAAAACACTCAAATCCCTGCCTGATAAAGGTTTGAGCCAAAATCAGTATATGAAGTTTTGATAAATTTATGACGAACTATTCAAAATCACCGATCCCCAAAGGGAGAACTTCATGTTAGTCTGTGGCAGTTCAATAAATAAAAAACGAAACCGAAACGACTACGAGTTAATGAGTGAACTTGAGTTCTATTCCAGCAAAACGAGAAATAGCAACCCTTAGTTCCCCACTACGTTAAATGACAGACTTTATGAATCAAAAAATTTGGAGTAGCCTCACTGTTACTCTCCTAAGCACCGCTCTCAGTACAGCAATATCTCCTGCCCAACAAGCAAAGGCAGTAGAGGGAGGTGATTCGGGAAACCCTTCTGCTCTCGAGGTACAGCAATTTCCAGCAGGAGGAACCCAAATCTCCGCTCAACCATTAGTACAGCCACCAGAAGTAGTGAAAGTGGGAGAGTTTCAGTCACAGATAGCCAAAGCGGTAACAGACGAAGAAGCGATTGCCAAAATTCATGCCTACGAGTTAGAGGGAAGACAAGCAGCGACTATATATGTCCGCAGTATTCCTGTCTTAACATTTTTAGGCTCTCATGGGACAAGTCCAAACACAACCAAAATGGGAGAAACGGCTATTGGTAACTCCAGCATCTCCCAACTAGAATTTCAAAAAAGAACAAATCCCCATCAAGGAATGTCAAATAATGGGGCGATGGCTAACGCAGTGGCGCAAACAGCACAGCCAAGTGGAGCGTTAGCAACCAATGGTAGAAACAACGATCCCGTTTGGCAGGCGACAGCCCTTGCCACCAGACTCAATCAACTAAGTCGAGAGGAGGTAAATGGAGAGGCGATCGCAGTTCGTTGGAATGGCGATTGCAAATGCTACAGTATCACCATCAATAACGAAGAGCTAGTCCGCGTCAACGAGAACACTATCTTGCCAGATACAACCCGCAATCTGGAAGCAGATGCCCTCCAAGCCACCAATCGACTGCGACGTTTAATGGGAAATGCTCCCCCTTTACAGGCAGTTACAGGTAAACCTCAAACACCCCCAGTCACACAGGTAGCTGTCGGACAAATTCGCACTCAGATTAGCGGCATCGCCTCCTGGTATGGTCCGGGTTTTCACGGGAATAGGAGTGCTAGTGGTGAACGATACAATCAAAATGCTCTGACAGCGGCTCATCGCAGCCTACCTTTTGGTACAAAGGTACAAGTGACTAACTTAAATAATGGTCGATCTGTGGTAGTAAAGATTAACGATCGAGGTCCATACATCCGAGGTAGAGTAATAGATGTTTCCGCAGCCGCAGCGAGAGCATTGGGAATGATGCAAAGTGGGGTGGCTCCAGTGCGGATAGATGTTTTAGCTAACACAGGAGAAACCTCAAACTAATCTTCTACTTGGGTGATTGAAGAATCCCCCGCATAGGGTGCGGAGGATTCTGACTGTAATCTATTCCCTCATTTTAGTCTGGTCAAGCGAATAGATACAAAAGCTGCGGCGTGAAAATTATCTCGCCATTCCCCAAGTATCTTTAAGCTGCGACGCATCGAAAGTGGATATTAACATTTGTGGAA
>NZ_JAMZMM010000436.1 GCF_024178385.1 Limnofasciculus baicalensis BBK-W-15
CTCTTAAACGGTGGCAAGAAATTTTTGCCTCTTGTTTAGCAGGGGCAACTCACCTCAGCAATGCTGATTATTTCCTCAAATCTGACGGAGCGCGACAAAAAGTTAAATGGAAAATTCAGCCGTGGCGAACAAGTATGGGTGAGGTTGGCGGAGTAATCATATTTACAGAGTTGCTAGAGGGAGATTTGGCTCCCTCTACTTTATTAGAAAATGAAAATAAATGTTCTGCTCTTCCCCATCAAATAGATCTGGAAACAGGCATAAATTTTATCGATAGCGCCCAAGAATATCTGGAACAGGAAACTGTCGAGGAGCAACTTTCACAAATATTCTTGCGGGAATCAGAAGAAAGATTAGAAGATCGACTCAGAGAGAGTGAAGAACGTTTCCGCGCTACCTTTGAACAAGCAGCAGTTGGAATTAAACACAAGTCTCTTGATGGCAAATTGGTGCGGGTAAATCAAAAATTTTGCGATATTGTTGGTTACTCCCGCGAGGAGCTTTTTGCAATCAATTGTCGGGATATAACCCATCCCGACGATCGAGAGTGCGATCGCACCTACGAGAGAGCGCTGGCTGCTGGTGAAATTGAAACCTACTCCCTAGAAAAGCGTTACTTATGCAAAAATGATCCCTTTATTTGGGTTCAAGTTACGGCTTCTTTAGTTCGTACTCCTCAAGGCAATCCTAACTATTTGCTCTATGTGGTTCAGGATATCAGTCCTCGTAAATCTGCTGAATTTGCCTTGCGACAAAAAAGCGCACAATTGCACGAAAAAGCACGGCGCGAAGCGCTATTGAATCGCCTATCTACAGAAATACGCAATAGTTTGGATCTGAACACAATTTTGGAAACTGCTGTTCAAGAAATCCGGCAAATGTTGCAAATAGATCGCTGTCATTTTGCTTGGTATCAACCTCATGAAGCTCAACCTTATTGGGAGGTAGTAAAAGAAGCTCGCCATCCCGATTTACCAGATTTAATCGGTCGTTATCCTGCTGAAATTGTCGGAATTTTAAGTCAGCGACTCTTGCATCTAGAAATTCTGAGGATCAATAATGTAGATACTGTCAGCGATCCAAATTTCCGGCAGTTTGTGCGATCGCTAGGCTATGCTTCTGTGTTACTCTTACCAATGCAGACTCCTGGCGGTGCTATTGGTGTAATTAGTTGCAGTCACACTCGTTCAGCTAGACTCTGGACTGATAGTGAAGTTGAACTATTACAATCGGTAATGGTGCAACTTTTGATTGCAATTAAGCAGGCGGAACTATATGCTGATAGCCATAGAGCAATGGAACAAGCCCAACAACAAGCAACTCGCTTAACACAAACTCTGCGGGAGTTACAAAAGACTCAAGCTCAGTTATTGCAAACTGAAAAAATGTCAAGTCTGGGACATCTTGTCGCTGGTGTGGCTCACGAAATTAATAATCCGGTTAATTATATTTATGGAAATCTAATTTATGCTCAAGAATATTGTCAAGATCTCTTAAGTTTGGTGCAACTTTATCGTAGTATTTACCCCAATCCCCCAGCCGTAATTAAACAACGGATTGATGGCATCGATCTGGAATTTCTTATGGGCGATTTTGCTAAACTTCAGAACTCGATGAAAGCTGGTGCAGAAAGGATTCGAGAGATTGTCCAATCCCTACGGACATTTTCTCGCTCAGATGAATCAGGTAGGAAGCGGGCAGACATCCACGAAGGGATTGAGAGTGCGTTAATGATTTTGCAATATCGACTTAAAGGTAAACCAGGATTGCCCGGAATTAAGGTGATTAAAGACTATGGTGAATTCCCACCAATTGAGTGTTATCCAGGACAAATGAATCAGGTATTTATGAATTTACTGACTAATGCGATCGATGCAGTAGAGGAGAAAATAAGCTGTTATGAGTCAGAAATGGGTGAGGCTTTATCAGAAATCACGATCCATTTTTCTCCTACTATTACAATCCAAACTGGCATAGTTGATCGAGATAGTTCCAGTTTAATCCAAGCTGAAAAGATGGGCGGTAATATTCACCCCCATAATTTTGCTGACTATTCCTGGGAGGAGCATCAAGCTAATGTTAATACTTATTCCCAATCCCAATTGGAGATAGAAAATTTTATTGAGGATGAAAACTTACATGTTTTTATTCGCATCGCGGATAATGGTTCCGGCATGACTCAGGAGACACAAAAACAGTTATTCGATCCTTTCTTTACAACTAAAATAGTTGGAAAAGGAACAGGTTTAGGCTTGTCAATTAGTTATCAAATTGTTGTGGAAAAACATGGAGGTAAGATATTTTGCAACTCAGTACCTGGGCAGGGATCTGAATTTGTGGTGGAGATTCCTATCCGGCATTTGTCGCAGAAGGGGGTATCGCAAAAGTGAAAGAGAATAGGGTTTCTTAAAGAAACCCTACTTCTAAATCCCTAAAATGGTTTAGAAATTTTCACGGTTTGCGATCGCCTTTTCCATCTTCTCCAACACTTCTGCTACAGAAATAGGGCCTAAATCTTTAGACTCTTCTCCCGCCAAGCGAGTGCGAATACTCAGACTGTTAGATTCAACTTCCTTCGCCCCCACAACTCCCATCACTGGGATTTTCGCTTTCTCCGCATTACGAATAAGTTTAGGCAAACGATCGTTGCTAGTATCTACTTCTACTCGCACACCGCGCGATCGCATTATTTGGGCTATGCCCTTGGCAAAATCAAACTGCTCATCACTTACAGGCAATAATCGCGCTTGTACAGGTGCTAACCAGAAAGGGAAATCACCAGCATACTCCTCAATTAAAATTCCAATTAACCTTTCCAGGGAACCAAAAGGGGCACGGTGAATCATTACTGGGCGTTTGCGAGTGTTATCTTCAGCCACATATTCCAAATCAAACCTTTCTGGCAGATTATAGTCTACTTGTACTGTCCCCAACTGCCATTCTCGATCCAAAGCATCACTGAAGATAAAGTCAAGTTTAGGACCATAAAATGCCGCTTCGCCAATCCCTTCAAAATAATTCATTCCCAAGGTTTCCACAGCACGACGAATCGCACCTTGAGCATTTTCCCAGGCTTCATCAGAGCCAATGTATTTATCTAAAGTTGGATCGCGGAAACTCAATCTTGCCTTAAAGTTTTTCAGTTGCAAACTCTTAAATACCGACAAGATTAAATCCACAACACTGAGAAATTCTGCATCTAATTGTTCTGGAGCCACAAATAAATGAGAATCATCTACAGTAAAGCCTCTCACTCGCGTTAATCCCCCCAATTCCCCAGATTGTTCGTAGCGATATACTGTCCCAAATTCAGCTAATCGCATCGGTAATTCCCGATAGGAACGCAACTCATTCTTGTAAATTTGGATATGGAAAGGACAATTCATCGGTTTGAGGACAAAACCCTGTTCCGCAGCAGCAGATTGTTCATCTTCTGCCATCATGGGGAACATATCCTCTTTATATTTTTGCCAGTGACCAGAAATTTTAAATAAATCCACTCTAGCAATATGAGGGGTTACTACTGGCAAATAACCGCGTTTTAGCTGTTCCTGTTTGAGGAAATCCTCTAAAACAGAGCGCAAAACCGTTCCTTTTGGTGTCCAGAGGGGCAAACCAGGACCAACCACATCAGCAAAAAGAAACAGTCCCAGTTCCTTTCCTAACTTGCGATGGTCGCGTTTTAGAGCTTCTTCCTTGCGCCGCTTATGTTCTACCAATTGTTCTGGCGTTTCCCAAGCCGTGCCATAAATACGTTGAAGTTGGGCTTTAGTCGCATCACCTCGCCAGTAAGCACCCGCAACGCTTTCCAATTCCATCGCCTTGGGGTTTATTTCCTTAGTATTTTCCAGATGAGGACCAGCACACAAGTCCCACCACTGATCCCCCAAATGGTAAATTGAGATCGGGTCTTCTAAGCCTGCCAGGATTTCTAGCTTGTAAGGTTCATTAATGTTCTTAATCCGGCGTTCCGCCTCCTCACGACTTACTTCTTCCCGAATTACTGGCAATTTCCGATTGATGATTTTAATCATCTCTTTTTTGATCGTTTTTAAATCTTGCTCAGTAAAAGGTTCCGGCTTATCGAAATCATAATAAAAACCATTCTCAATCCAGGGACCAATAGTTACCTGTGTTCCTGGAAATAGCTTCTGCACCGCCATTGCCATGACATGAGAAGTGGTATGGCGAATCTTTTTCAACGTCTCGGATTCACTAGTACGGGGCAGATAGATTTTTTCAGGCTTTTGGGGCACTTCTGGGTTGGACATTGGTTTTTCCATTAAGCAACTATTTTGTTAGAAAATGAATTTTTAACTAGGTGGGTGAAAATAAATATAACATATACTGAGCGGGTTGGAAAAAGATAAACTAGTCTCTAGCAAGGATTTTGCCTAAATCCACCCCGACAAATTTATCTTTTGTTTTTTACGCCTACCTAATCAGTAATGGGGGAGTCGATTAAGATTATTG
>NZ_JAMZMM010000061.1 GCF_024178385.1 Limnofasciculus baicalensis BBK-W-15
CTCCCCACTCCCCGTCAAAAAATTACTCTAACTAGCTGATGTGCTATTATCCCTAAACCGTAACCAGTCAGGGAAAAAACTGCAAGAATTTTAAAAGCTTGCAATGGAGTATAACCTGCTACTTGCAAGTCTATCCGTGCTAAAGCTCCGGCGGATAGTAAAACTAAAATACGGATAAAAAGCTGAATCCAGCGAATCAGAATTACTGCCAAAAAAGCGCTGAAAATTATAGAAAGTAAGGCTCTAGTATCTGATTTAAGCCAAGTAGAGTAAACAGTTTGAATCATTGTTAATGGAGCCGTTAATGCCAAAACAATTAACATGACATAACCTGCCCCAAGCAGCCACAAGAACAAATCCTTATCTGATTCTAATAGCAATTCTGAGGCTGCGATTAACCAGCCAAAGATACTATCTGTAAACAGTAGGAGTAATAGGGAATGCCAGGGGAGTTTCTTCACAAATAATATTGTTGGGAGGTTTTTTGTCTGTTAGAACGATGCACAACAGCTTATGATCTAATTCACAAGAATTGGTTGATCTAGATCGCTATCCTCAGAAAGGAAACTGACCATAATAAATAATTATGACTGCACTCTAGCTGAGTCATCAATAGGGAACACACATACTCCGACAGCTTCTCCCCTAGAAACTGTCGGTTTTTTCGTTATTTTTTTTTGTTGTGGGTTGTGGGTTGTTAGTTGATAGTTGTCAGTTGTCAGTTAAAAAATAACCAGTAACCAACAACCAACAACCAATAACTAACAACCCACAACTAAGAATTAAGACATTGATTGAATGATGTAATCAAAGTAGGGAGCTGCTTCAATCCCATCTTCAGCGCTGAGTAATTGCAAAGAGGCATTTTTTAAGCAACGGATTGATTCAATCATCCCCGCCACGGGTACGCCTAGGGAGTTGTACATTTCCTTTACCCCGACAATCCCGATTTGTTCAATAGGCTCCTTATCCCCAGCCAGGAGACCATAAGTAACCAGTCGCAAGTACCAGCCGTAGTCCCGCAGGCATTGTGCCCGTTCCTTCTGTCCATAAGCGTTACCGCCTGGAGAGATGAAGTCAGGGCGTTTCTGCCATAGCTGCTTGCTGGCTTCTGCGACTATCTTTTTTTCATTTTCGGCTAGGGTTGCAGCAATCTGCATCCGTCGCTCACCCGTTTGCAGAAATGCACCAATACCTTGGAGTTCGCCAGAACTAGGATATCGGAGTTCGTCGTCTGCTTTGAGAATAACTTGGCTAACTACACTCATGTTATTGGAATAAATCAGGTAATACTTGTAGTTTACCGACTCTAGGTGACACAAATAAAGGGGCATGGGAAATGGGGAGGATGGGGAGGAGAGTTTTGGAGAGGGCAGTGGGATGGAATCCGTTTTGAATTAATATTGAGAACTGAGAACTCCCTACTCCCCACTCCTTACTCCCTACTCCCTGGAAAAACTGAATGATTACTAACGATAGTGAAGTAAATAAGGAGTCAAGGGCTGATCCCTCTCCAGATATGTGGCAACAAGGTCAATTGGTTGAAGTGACTATTACCGATCTCAATGATACTGGCGAAGGCGTTGGTCGTTTGGGGGAGCGAGTAGTTTTTGTCCCAGATACTGTAACGGGCGATCGCGTTTTGGTACGATTAGTCCGGGTCAAGCCTAACTATGCTACGGGTAAGCTCTATGAGTTACTAGAAAGGTCTCCCCATCGCATCCGTCCTCACTGTATTGTGGCGGATAAGTGTGGCGGCTGTCAGTGGCAGCATATTGACTACGATTACCAGCAATTGGCGAAACAGAATCTAGTGGTGCAAGCCTTAACCCGTATTGGAGGCTTTACCTCATTACCAATAGCACCAATTTTGGTTTCTGAGTCTCCCCTTACCTATCGCAATAAGGCAACTTATCCCCTGAAGCGTTCAACAACAGGTCAAGTTCAAGCAGGATATTATCAAAAAGGTTCTCACCAGCTTGTTAATTTGAATCAATGTCCAGTGCAAGATGCCCGACTGAATCCCCTGTTAGCCCAAATTAAACAGGATATCCAAAAACGGGGATGGTCAATATACGACGAAATCAACCACCAAGGAAAGCTCCGTCACCTCTCTTTGCGGATTGGACGACGGAGTGGTGAAATTTTGCTGACATTAGTTAGTACTAACTGGAATTTACTAGATCTGGAAGTCCAAGCTCAAGAGTGGCTGACGCGCTACCCCCAACTTGTGGGAGTCTGTATGAATTCCCAGCGCGAGGCCAATAATATTATTTTCGGTAGCGAAACTCGCTGTATTGCAGGAAAGCCTTACTTGCTTGAGGAATTTGCTGGTATTGAGTTTCAGCTCAAGCCAGATACCTTTTTCCAAATCAACACTGAGGTAGCTGAGAGACTATTAAACGCGATCGCGGCACAACTTGAACTGCAAGGGGATGAAGTATTAGTCGATGCCTATTGTGGCATTGGTACTTTCTCCTTACCCTTAGCCAAACGAGTGCGAGAAGTAATTGGTTTGGAAGTGCAATTAACAGCAGTGGCACAAGCCCAGGTTAATGCCAGAATTAACGGGATTACTAATATCACATTTCAAATCGGGACTGTCGAGGAGTTGCTCCCGAAACTGGGGATCGTACCAGATATTGTACTACTAGATCCGCCTCGCAAAGGTTGCGATCGCGTTGTCATCGAAACCCTTCTTTCTACCTTACCCAAACGTATTGTATATGTTAGCTGTAAGCCCGCCACCTTAGCACGAGATCTTAAACTCTTGTGTCAGAGTGGTGACTATCAGTTAAGCCATGTTCAACCTGCTGATTTCTTTCCCCAAACCCCTCATGTTGAATGCGTTGCCTTTCTTCACAAGAGGTGACAGACAAGAGTTTAGAGCTTCCTCTTTCCTCTTACTTCTTGTTTGCAAAAGTGCCAAACTCCTTGCCCAGAGGTTATTTCCAGTCTACCTCTGGTGTTTAAGAGATGGTTTCGATACAATGGAGAAGTCAGTATAAGACATAAAAACCTACCCCCGGACTGGAGGAAAGTACACGCCCGATGAGCCAGTTGTAAGACTGGGATAGCAGACTACCTTTGTGGTAAAAAGATTGCGCACGGGAACCTGAGCCATCAGGATATTAGGGCTGCGAAGTCTTAAGAATCCCTCTGTCTTTAGACCGGGGAGTGTCAAATAGATAGTACCTAAGCGGCTAAATCGGGTTTGAGAAAGATGAGATGAAAACACACGGCGGCAAGTTGTGTAAGGTGTCAAGTCCACCAAATAAAAGCTAGGGGTTTTTTTGAGTGATTGCTATATCATCATTACGACCAGTTGAACAGGACTGGGGAACAATTAGCTTTGCTTCTACCCTTTACCTTTGCCCAATTTTAGACTTACTCGTCAAAAAGATTCCCCTTAAATGGCAGCCAGAAATCCGGCTGGGGCTTCAAGAAGCATTGGTAAACGCGGCAAAGCATGGCAATAATTTAGACCCAAGTAAGACGGTAGTGGTTCATTTTTCAGTAATAAATGACGAATATTGGTGGACAATTATAGACGAAGGTTCCGGCTTTTCCCCTCCTAGTTGTCAAGTTGACTTTGACAGTAGTCTCCCAGTTGATGAATCAGAAAGTGGTAGAGGCTTATGTCTACTCCACCAAATTTTTGATCGCGTCCATTGGAATTCTCAGGGTACAGAATTAAGGCTTTGTAAGGAGGTGAATAGTCGCTCTCGATTGCCTTTAATTCCTTAGAGGGGAATAGGGAAGGATAAAGGATGAAGGCTGAAGACTTTCAGGAATACTATTGATGATAGTCGATAGTCAATTAGCATTTATGCTTAATATTTTGAACTTCTTCATCCTTCACAATTCATCCTTGACCCTTCATCTATGAGTCGGGCAGGGTGGTGCGGAGATCGATCTATCCAGCCATCCTGATGCTTGGTGAAATCTAACTAGGGCTTCTTCAGTCTCTTCTTTGAGGAGGAATACTAAAGCAGCAGCAGCTTGTTCCCCCGCTCTGGCTGGGCGATTGGACTTTAATCGATGCCAATCATTAGGTTTAATGCTCAGACGCTCTGCTAGTGCTTGAGCAAGTTCTAATGTACTCAGTTGGGCGAGAGGATTGGGTTGGGCGATTTGGGTGGATTCAGGCATGAGTTCGGTTACGATAGCATTTAATATTACTCTAATCTACTTAAGATCATCTAAGAAATATGCCTCAAGACCCGTCAGTGCCATCTGCTGATGATTCTGGCTCAAACCAGGAGGATACTGATACAGACGAGTTTGAGCAAGCTTTATCAGAAGTCGAGCGATCGCTCGAATCTATTAAAGCACGCTACAACCAAGTAGAGCGCGATCGCCAGCGACAAGCCCAACTCCAACACCGTCGGGAGGAAGTCAGAAAATCTCTACGGAAAACAAACAATCAACAGGCTTTGCAAGCTGAATTGCAGCAAATCAAAGCACAATTAGAAATAATTGAACTTAATTTAGAAAGCCAGTTATTTTCTTGGGGTAGTCTTAAGGAACCATTTTGGATGGCTGTGCGGTTTGGTGGATTGGGGATTGTTATTGGTTGGATACTTAAATCTTGTGCTGGGTAGGATATGTTTAGTACCTCATAGTAGGGTGGGCATTGCAGCAAAATTTGGGCATCTTGGCGACAAGATAACGGCAATGCCCACCCTACTCAATAAAAGCATCACTAATGGTAGGGTGGGCATTGGAGCAAAATTTGGGCATCTTGGCGACAAGACAACGGCAATGCCCACCCTACAAGTACTACAAGAATAAGGGTAGGGTGAGGATTCCACCCAAATATGGGCATCTTTACTAAAAGATAACTACAATGCCCACCCTCCGAACTTATCCTGATGCCCGAATATCGTAGAGCTTATGTGCTAGGTGGAACGTTTTTCCTTACCCTTGTAACTTACCATCGCATCCCTTTGTTCTCTGAAGCAGAAAATATCTGCCGTTTACGGTTAGCTATTGCCAAAACTCGTACCGAAAGACCTTTTGAGATTACTGGTGCAGTAATTTTACCTAACCATATTCATTTTCTCTGGACCCTGCCACCAGGTGATACAAATTACTCCTACCGGGTTTCTCGGTTTAAGATTCTGTTTACGCGGATGATACGAGGAAAACGCTCGTTACCTAAAAATGTTTCTGCCTCTCGTCGTAAACATCGAGAAAGCAATGTGTGGCAGCGTCGGTTTTGGGAACATGTAATTAGAGATGAATCTGACCTAGAGAAGCATTTAGACTATATCCATTACAATCCAGTTAAGCATGGGTTAGTCTCTTGTCCCCATTTGTGGGAATATTCTAGTTTCAGCAGGTGGGTAGAAAGAGGCGGATATAGAGATGATTGGGCTTGTAGTTGTGGTGGAAGAAAGGCACAAGTCCCGAATTTTGGTGGGATGAATTTTGGTGAATAATGGTAGGGTGGGCATTGCACCAATATCTGAGATTTTTTCCTAGTGAATAATAGTAGGGTGGGCATTGCACCAATATCTGAGATATTTGCTAAATGATAATGGTAATGCCCACCCTACAAGAGCGATGTTACTAGAAGATACGGGCAATGCCCACCCTACAAGAGTGATGCCTCTGGCTGGCGTTGCCATCGCACTATAATTACACTGCGAAGATAGCCTAAACTGGTTCTGTCTCAATCCACCCCTTGACTGTTTCTAATGGCACACTCACAAACGGATTGTTAGTCAGTACTTTTATCAACTCTACTCCCCCAGATTTGGCAGCATTAATGAAACGATCTCTGAATGTTGGATCGCTTTTTAACTTATTTTGTAATTCCATCTGTAGGACAGTTTGCTTTTGAAATTCAGCAGCAGCAGAATACCTTTTTGCTAACTCGTCTAAAAGCCCCATAATTTCCTCAGATAAATCTGCTTCTTCATTAGCAATATGCTGAATAATTTTGGCATTGTCTCCTGTGCTTATAACTCCCTCTACTTTTCCTTGCCCAGATACATTTATAGATCTATTTTGCATCACAATTAATTACTCCTGTATTAAATTAACATTTTTTGCATTATCGAATTTGAGCATTATCGCCAGTAGATAGTACTCCTTCTACTTTACCATATACATTAACTGTTCTATCTTGAAAATTGACAACAATGCTTTCTATGTCACCTTCCATAAGCCTATATAGCCCTGATACTATCTTTCCTAAAAAATTCTTGTCACTACTGATAAAATATGTAGTTTCTCCTGAGTTTAGACTCAATATAAAACCATATTTTTGCACTTGATTAACATGAGCATATATCAGCCAAATTGCAATTCCTATCGGGATTATACCAACCACTGCTATTAAGAATGCAAGACCAACAGCAAACAATCCAATAATCCAGAGAAGTGGTAGTTTGTTTTTCGGTATTTTTCCTACTTCAAATCCAGTTACATTACGGAGTTGATATAACGAGTCTCCAAATCTAACTGTTTTACTGGAAAATTCTATGATTTTTGGATTTTCGACAATTTTCTTGTCGTCATCTTGTTTTAATAGTTCATTGAGCAACATGTTTGCTTCCTTCTCCTGGGCTTCCTCAGTAAAAACTGAGACTAACTTTTCCTTCGCAGCACCCTGGTTTTTGTTCCCTACCCACAATATACTGACCGCCCAAAAATGAAAAGCGGAAAAAGGCGGATCTTTGTAAAGTTCCTGTAAAGAACGAATAACGACGGATAAAAACTGAAAAATACGGATAAAGTCTGCTACAATACTCTCAGTCTTCTCACATCCCTAATTATGCACGTTCAAGAAGTATTGCAATTTGTGGATGAGGCTGTTTATCTCAAGACAGGTAAATATCTAAATGACTTACAACGTGGAATTATTGAGGGAACCCTGAAACGTCAAAAGTATTCTGAGATTGCTGAAAATAATGGTTCTTCAACTGGTTATGTTAAGGATGTAGGTTACGCTCTATTGAAAATGTTATCTGATGTATTTGATGAACCTGTTAATAACGGTAATCTTAAATCAGTCCTAGAACGACAAGGTAATCTGAGTATTACTTTTACTAAAAGCAAAATTAGAGACAATAACAATATTGGGTACATCAACATTTGTTCAGACAAACCCAATACCACTCCAGCTAAAATTCAGCCTGCTAATCCTAACTTACAGCAGCGCAATAATAATCAAACTAATATGGAAAGAATTGATAAATTACGGCGATTTGGCTTAAGCGATGAGCAAATTGTTGAGGCGCTAGAATTACCGTTGGAGGTGCTTAAGCAGGTGGGATTGGAGGAGTGAGTCGGTTGTAGTAAGGACTAATTATAGTAGGGTGGGCATTGCACCCAAATTTGGGATTTTTGCTAAAAGATAACAGCAATGCCCACCCTACCATATCTAGAATTCAAGTTTGGCATCGGGTGAGTAATGCAAAACCTCTTGTCTTTCATCTTCAGTGTAGGTAATCTTGTTATTGGTTAACAATTAGCCATTAGCCATTAACCATTAGCAATTTTCATGTCCAACGAAGTAATCGGTATTGATTTAGGTGGAAGCGCAATTAAACTCGGACGCTTTCAGGAAGATGGTACTTGCGTCCAATCTTTGACAATCCCCACCCCCCAACCTGCTACACCAGAGGCTGTGGTAGAAAAGATGGTGGATGCGATGGCAACGCCAGCCTTCGGCATCGCAAAACTTAATCCTCATGGGACTGTAGTAGCAATTGGAGTGGGTACACCCGGACCAGCAGATGCGGCGGGTAGAATTGCGATCGTAGCTATTAATCTAGTAGGATGGCAGAATATTCCCTTAGCCGATTGGCTGGAAGCGAAAACAGGTTTACCGACAGTTATCGCTAATGACGCTAATTGTGCAGGATTGGGGGAAGCTTGGTTAGGTGCGGCAAGGCGATTTCGTAATTCGATTTTACTAACTATTGGGACTGGTGTTGGCGGTGCGATTATATTAGATGGTAAACTTTTTACAGGTCATGGTGGTAGGGCAGGTGAGTTAGGATTGATTAGTTTTAACCCAGATCCCGATAGCCCGATGTGTAATAGTGGGAATCAGGGTTCATTGGAGCAATATCTTTCCATCGGTTCGATTCGCCGTCGTACTGGGAAAGAGCCTGCTGAATTAGGGATTCTGGCAAACGAGGGTAACTCATTTGCGTTAGAATTCTGGAAAAACTACGGACGAGATTTAGGGATAGGACTTACCAGTTTAGTCTATGTTCTTACACCGGAAGCAATTATTATTGGTGGTGGTGTTAGTGCTAGTGCGGAATTCTTTTTTCCATCTGCTTTAGCAGAAATTGAACGGCGGGTGATGCCAAGTTCTCGTGAGGGTGTACAGTTACTTAAGGCGGAATTAGGTAATCAAGCAGGAATAGTGGGTGCGGCGAGATTAGCTTGGCAAAAAATTGGGAGTGGGGAATAGGGAATGAGGAATGGGGAGTATCGAATTAAATGCGTGACAGCCGATCGGAAATTAAGTCGAAAACCCTGTGTCTTTAGATCGGGGGATGTCAAAAAGATCGGAAAATGTACTGAGTTGTTTGGATGCTATAAGAGAGATTAGAAAATATTGAAGTGAATTGCAATAGTGTGCCAAAAAACCAAAAGGTCATTAGCCCTCCTTTGGATTATTCGACCATAGTAGCTGAAACGACGCAATCTCGTCAAGTATTGAGAATTAATCTTAATAAAATTAACGAAGTTAAGCCACTTTCAGCCTTTGCCCATTTGTTACGTTATGTAAATTACCTTTCTTTTGAGGGAGAGGGGTTGGGGGTGAAGGCAAAACCGTCTACTCCGGCTCGGGAGATCCCAGACTGGGAACCCTCAAAGAATAGCGATCAACTTTCTCAAATCAACCGGGTTTCTCTAAGGCTTCTCAGTTGGATGGAATAGATTTTTTTTTAACGCAAAGGTACGCAAAGGTTCGCGCAAAGGTACGCAAAGAGTAAGATGGATGTCAAAATAGCCGCAGATGAGTTATAGTGGCACAAGCTTGCTCGATCTTTTAACTTTACAATACCTAGTGTTCTCCTATGCAGGAATGGATAACTAACACAATGACTTCCCTTGGCTACTGGGGAATTGCCTTATTAATGTTTGCTGAAAATCTGTTTCCGCCTATCCCCTCGGAATTGATTATGCCTCTAGCCGGATTTACTGTAGCAGAGGGTAAGATGAATTTTACTCTGGCGGTGTTGGCAGGAGTTATTGGTACTATTCTCGGTGCATTTCCTTGGTACTATGCAGGTGTATTTTTTGGGGAAGAACGTTTAAAGAATTTAGCTGATAAATATGGTAAGTGGATTACTGTATCTGGTAAAGATATTGATAAGGTTAATAACTGGTTTAATCGTTATGGGAAAAAGGCGGTATTTTTCGGTCGTCTTGTGCCAGGTATTCGGACTTTAATTTCTCTCCCGGCTGGACTTAATGGTATGCCGTTAACCCCATTCCTGATATATTCTACCCTCGGGACTACTGCTTGGGTAATGTTGTTAACGTTTTTAGGATATATCTTGGGAGATAATTACGAGTTAATAGATGAATACCTCGGACCAGTGTCTAAAGTTGTTCTGCTTGGTTTGATTATCGCCTTTGTGGTTTGGGTTATCCTGAAACAGCGCAATAGTAAACGGAAAAATCGCTAAAGGCTAGTGGCTAATTTGGCATCTCTCCGGTTTATTCCAGCGTCAAAAACTGACTTTCCAGGAACGCACGGATTTCCATTGTCTAATAATAACCTCACCACTGTCAAATGTCAAGAGCTTTGGGCAACTAATTCGATCGCGGTTTTTTCGGATGGGTTGTTTGTGAGTGGGATAGGTTGAGGTAAATTAGCGATATTTTCAGTAACAGCCGATATATCACCACCACCAGAGATTAAAATTTAACCCTCTGCGTACCTCCGTATCACCTCTGCGTACCTCTGCGTTAAAAACAACCCTTGCCACCAAACAAAAAGATAAAGGATAATCAAACTAGATACCCCAGCCCCTCTACTCTCATGCCCCATTGGTCAACTGGACAAACACTCGAAGACGGTAAATATACAATCCAAAAAACCCTCGGTGGAGGCGGATTCGGCACCACCTATCTCGCCACCGAAAAACCATCCGGCAAACTAGTAGCCATCAAAACTCTCAACGCCAATCACCAGGCTAAACCCAACTTTACCTCACTGCAAAATAAATTCGTCCAAGAAGCATTTCGTCTCGCCAAATGTCGCCATCCCCATATCGTATCTGTATATACGGTATTTCCAGAGGAAGACTTGTGGCATCTGGTGATGGAATATGTAGAAGGTGATAATTTAGCAGACTATCTAGAAGATAGGGGTATTTTATCGGAAACCGAAGCTTTGCGGATAATTGGGGAAATTGGGGATGCCCTCAGTTATCTCCATCAGGAAGGATTATTACATCGGGATATCAAACCACAGAATATTATGCTGCGGCGCGATAACTTGTCGGCAGTATTAATCGATTTTGGGTTAGCGCGGGAGTTTAGTACCGGGTATACTCAAAGCTTAACTAGCGATCGCACTGAAAGATATGCCCCCATCGAACAGTATGAGAAGCGCGGTAAGTTTGGCGCTTATACTGATGTTCATGCTTTGGCTGCGACTCTGTATAATCTCCTGACTGATAAGTTACCGCCACCTGCGGATGTGAGGAAGGAATGTAATCTGACTTTGCCACCACCACAACAATATAATAGTCAGATTAGCGATAAGGTAAATAACGCTATCCTCAAAGGGATGGAGTTGGAAGCGAAAAACCGCCCTCAATCGGTAAAGGAATGGTTATCTCTCCTCAATCCCGATACATTACAGACTTTCTCCTTCAATACGGTAACGGTAGATTTGACACTCCCCGGTCTAAAGACAAGGGGATTCTTAAGACATCGAGCGCCTTAATATCCTGATAAATCAGGTTAAGAGGCTCATTACGTTTGCCACAAGGGCGTAATGATATCTCCACAAGGTTGTTTCGGGCGTATACTTTCCTCCAGTCCGGGGGTAGGTTTTTACGTCTTATACTGACCTATTAATTAGATCATGGCAGACTCAAGTCTGCCAATGCCTTTCATC
Organism: Limnofasciculus baicalensis BBK-W-15; assembly: GCF_024178385.1. Taxonomy (GTDB): domain Bacteria; phylum Cyanobacteriota; class Cyanobacteriia; order Cyanobacteriales; family Coleofasciculaceae; genus Limnofasciculus; species Limnofasciculus baicalensis. The sequence goes on from NZ_JAMZMM010000061.1 coordinate 11,108, forward strand.
CCCGGACTCAAGTCACGGGGTTTTCAGGCTATTTTCTTATAAAGGGAAAAATTACCAACCGTCGCCGCTTAGAGGCTCAATATTTTATTGAAAAATTGGCCAAGGATGTCAATCTGGAAATGGTATCGATTCCAGGTGGTACATTTATAATGGGTTCACCGGAATCAGAGTCACGGCGAGATAGCGATGAAAGTCCGCAACATAAAGTAACAGTACCGCCCTTTTTCATGGGCAAATACCCCGTAACCCAAGCACAGTGGCGAGTTGTGGCTGGTTTGCCTCAAGTAAATCGCTCACTAAAACTCAATCCATCCCACTTTAAAGGAGATAATTTGCCAGTAGAAAAAATTTCATCGTATGATTCAGAAGAATTTTGTGCTAGACTGAGTAAGTCTACAGGACGGAATTATCGACTACCTAGCGAGTCGGAATGGGAATATGCCTGTCGAGCGGGTACGACCACACCCTTTCACTTCGGCGAAACCATTACTACCGATTTAGCTAATTACAACGGTAATTATGTCTATGGTAAAGAGTCAAAAGGAATTTATCGGAAATCAACTACTGAAGTAGGTAGCTCTGGTTTAGCTAATTCTTTTGGGCTATACGATATGCACGGGAATATTTGAGAGTGGTGTGCCGATACTTGGCACGGTAATTACACGAACGCTCCTAATGATGGAAGTCCGTGGATAGATAAAAATAATGTAAATACGGGGATACTGCGCGGTGGTTCGTGGTTTTACGATCCGTTGTCCTGTCGCAGTGCGAATCGCTTCCGGTACGGTTGGGGCGTGGGGTTGTACGGCCTCATCGGGTTTCGTATTGTCTGCGGTGTGCCCAGGACTAAGTAGCGCTTGACTCTTTTGTCCTCTTGCCCTTTACACTTCTTAACTTTTCCCTTTTTTTGCCGCCTCTCTCAGATCGGTTGTATCGAGATAGTTTTTGCAGCACTTATCTAATATATAGAGAAAATAGGATTTCTGCAAGTACCGGAGATCTGATTTTAACCCCTTTGCGCTCTTGGCGTTAAAAATAATTAGTCATCAATATCTGTAGGGGTGTTGGAAAAAGGATGCGATGCGCGGTAGTTGGGGGGAGGGCGAAGCATTCGGATATAAATCTGTTGGTGGAATCAAATCTTATCCCCCGAATGCTAGACTAGCGCTAACGCTAACGCCCCTACAGATATGGTGGTGTATGTGGGGTATTTGCTTCCTGCTAGCAGCAGTACCACGCGATCGCACTAAATACTTATTGCTATATACGAGGTATCTGGAATAATCAGAGGTGAGATTATTTCGGTCATGAAAATCAAGGTTCCATGCGGGCACAAGTTACCATTATCTAATGGTAACTGAGCGGGTGTCAATTGTCAAGGGGGTTGGGGAGGAAATTTGGCAACGGATGGGTAACGGATGTAACGGATGAGTTGTTTGTGGATGGGATGGATTGAGGAAACTTATCGATATTTTCAGTAACAGCAGATCTATCACCAGCACGCAAGATAAAAATTAAAACCTCTGCGTACCTCCGTGTCACCTCTGCGTACCTCTGTGTTAAAAAACAAACCTTGCGACTAAGCGACAGAATAACAGAAAACCAACATTACGCAAGCCTTAAAAGCAGGCTTTACATGCGGGCACGGATTCCCATTGTCTAATATTAACCTCACCACTGTCAATTGTCAAGGGGGATGGGCAACAGTTTTTTCAGATTGAGCAATTGCATCCAGTAAAACTTTCTTCAGTAAAACCCGATCAGAAAAACCGTTACCAAATCCGTTGCCCAAGGCTCTTGACAGTTGACACTTGTCAAGTTAATATTAGAGAATGGGAATCCGTGCGCTCCTGTAAAGTCAGTTTTTAACTCTAAAATAAACTCACTTGTAGTTTTCTGCGCTCCTTTATCCTTCCCTTCAAGATCGGATTTTATTTTTAACGCTCATAGCGCAAAGGAAGACGCAAAGATCGCAAAGGGTTAAACTGAGATCTCTGGTTCTGGGATATATCTATATATATATAATGAAGCGCTACAGTGATGACGCTGAGGTAAAGTGTTTCTGGAGTTTGGGCATCAAGCCAGTCTAAGACAAGCTGATTAGGCTGCTTGGCAATTAATTATGGTAAGGTGACGCTCGTGATATCGGCACTCCAAATTAATGATAAGTAGTTGACAATCCTATTCTAAGCACTGTTACCCGATTGATTTGCGATCGCGCAGCGGGCACTTCGTGCCATCGCCAGCAATTCCCATTTTACCCTCTGCGTACCTCCGTGTCACCTCTGCGTACCTCTGTGTTAAAAAACAAACCTTGCCACCAACCGACAGGATCAAAGAAAACCAACATTACTCAAGCCTTCAAAACCGACTTTACATGCGGGCACGGATTCCCATTGTCTAATATTAACCTCACCACTGTCAAATGTCAAGAGGCTTGGGCAACGGATGGATGATTGGTGGGTGGGATGGTTTGAGGAAATTATCGATTTTTTCGATAAGGCTGATATCCATATATCTGGTCATGTATGGCTAATGATCGTAATATGGAGAGAGTCTCTCTCGAGAGAGGCTGTATGAGTAGCGTTTGGGAAGCTGCGAAAGGAACTAGCAAAAAATCAGAATCAGATTTGGTAATCTTGATGAGCAACTATTAGCCATCATTCCCACCTTACTAAAATTCCCAGCCGAAGACTTTACCCGATTCAGCCTCCAACTATCCCGCGAAGAATTAATAGAGCGATTTACCCACAAAGAAGCATAATAGCAGTGGTGCGTTAGCTTGCGCATAACGCACCCTACAGAGAATACAAACCTCCGCGTACCTCTCTCCTACCTCTGCGTACCTCTGCGTTAAAAAAAATATCTCTCAACCAATGCCAGCCAAAGTCACCCTTACCATTATCGCAGGTAAACTTAAAGGACAAGAATATCAATTTAGCGATCGCACTACCTGTATAATCGGACGTGCTACTGACTGTCATCTCCAATTACCAGACGATCGGGACCATCGTAACATATCCCGGTATCACTGCTTCCTCGATATCAATCCGCCCGATATCAGAATCCGGGATTTTGGCAGTTTAAACGGTACTTACGTTAATAATCAAAAAATTGGACAGCGCCAACCCCACCAAACTCCGGAGGAAGGGGCAAAACTAGATTTACCGGAATACGATCTACAGAATAACGATACTATTATAGTGGGGGATGCTGTATTTGAAGTTGGGATAGAACGAGATTCCTTTGAGTCGTTTGAGAGATTGCACGCTAACTTAAAGCCAGAAAACCCTAATTTTATTGGTATTCTCAAGAAATTAATCCAACGTGCCCTTTCTGGGGAAAGTAGTCTTATCTCGATTCGCGGTTATCAGATAATCAGAAAACTCGGTGCAGGTGGATGCGGTGAAGTCTATCTCGCCTTAAACCAAGATACCAACGATTGGGTTGCCATCAAAGTCATGTTACCCCAAGTCGCGGCTAGTGAAAGTGGGGTAAAACGGTTTTTACGGGAAATGGCAAATACCAAAGCCTTAAATCATCCCAATGTAGTGCGATTGCGAGATTATGGTTACTGCGATGATAGCTTTTTCTTTACTTTGGACTATTGTGAAGGGGGTAATGTTGTCGATTTAATGGCAAAAAGGGGTGGCACGTTATCGGTTGAGGAGGCGATCGCAATTATATTACAAGTTTTAGATGGCTTAGACTATGCTCATTATGCCGAAATTCCTTATGTGAGACAAGCGGATGGTACAATTGCCCAGGGAAGGGGTTTAGTCCACCGCGATATCAAACCCCATAATATCTTTCTCACTAGAATTAATAGTGATACTATTGCTAAAGTGGGAGATTATGGATTAGCCAAAGCTTTCGACCAAGCCGGATTAAGCGGACAGACTTTCAGTGGTAGAGATTTTGCGGGTACGTTGGAATTTCTGCCCCGACAGCAGGTGATTGATTATAAATATGTTACCCCAGAAGTAGATGTTTGGGCTACTGCGGCTTCGTTATATTGTATGTTAACGGGTTGTTGTCCTCGGAATTTTGATGATAAGGAACCTTTTTTGGTAGTATTGCAAACGGATGCTATCCCAATTCGCCAAAGGAATTCAGCGATTCCGGTAGGTTTGGCCGAGGTGATTGATTTTGCTTTGGTGGATAAGCCGGATATTTATTTTAAATCGGCGCGGGAGTTTAAGGAGGCGTTAGTATCGGTACAGTAAGTAGAGAAGATCGGGAAGTAAGGGTTGATAATCCCGAAAATAGGAGGGATTGGTTAGAAGATAACCGAAAATTCATTACCACGGAAGCGTTAGGCAATAGTGGCGAGGGCGGGGAAAAAATAGTTTGGGATACGATACAGGAAGTCTTTGCCAAGAGAGAATGTATCGGTTACTGGCGCTATCCCATTTTCTGTAAAGTGGGGAAATCTAGAAAAGAACCAGATATATTAGTGGTGGATGCCCAACTGGGTTTAATCGTCATCGAGATTAAGTCTGTCACTATTGACCAAATTCTCACTATTACCGGACATCGCTGGGAATTCCAAAACTACTACACTACCGAAAGTAGTCCATACGCACAAGCCGAAAACCAACTATTCGCTTTACTAGGATACTGCGATCGCGAACCGATTCTCCGCCGCCAAGTTACAGGTCGTGCCCTGATTGCTCTACCATTAATTACCGAAGCACAATGGTATGACAGTGGTTTCTACCAACTTCCCAGTTGTCCGTCTATTATATTTCGCGATTGCCTCCGGTATGGCGAGGTTCGCGATCGCGCTTTGAGCGATGAGGCAGTGGTAACATGGGCAGATGGGGAAGATGGGGGAAATCATACAAATGAGATAAATCCAGTAAATCATACAAATGAGATAAATCCAGTAAATCAGATAAATGAGATAAATCCAGTAAATCAGATAAATGAGATAAATCCGGTAAATCCGGTAAATGATGGAGTGAGGATATGGGGAGGTGGGAGGATGGGGAAAATTTTTCAGGTAAATTCTGAGCTACCTAATCTCAAATCAGATACTTCTCTATTAAAGCTAATCGCCCAAACTAGTCCTATTATTAAAGGATCTCATCTCAAAGAAACACAGTGGCAACTACTGAAAGCAGTAGTTAGCGGTACGCCTATCTTTCGCAAACGGCTACATCCACCGCCCAACCACCAACAAAAAAACCAAAAACAAACCCGCGCCCATATCCTCAGCCAAATCCGCCAAAACTTATCCCCATTTGACTTAAATCAAGAACATATCGCCAAACAAATCGCCCCAGGTCCCCAACGGATTCGCGGCATTGCCGGATCTGGCAAAACCGTGCTACTCTGCCAGAAAGCTGCCCATATCCACTTAAAGCACCCAAACTGGGATATTGCCCTCGTCTTTTTCAGCCGCAGCCTATACCAGCCAATCATTACTCAACTAGATAAATGGCTCCGTCGTTTTAGTAGCGGTGAAGTCGGATACGATAAATTGAATCTAAAACTACAAGTACTTCATGCTTGGGGGGCAAAAAACCAGCCGGGACTCTATGGTAATATTTGTCAAGCAGTAGGAGTGAGAAGACTGATTCCAGGAGATATTTCAGACAAGCAACCCAGTGAAAGCCTAGCTGTAGCGTGCCACGAACTATTACATGGCAGACTGCTTCCCCAATTATATGATGCCATATTAATTGACGAAGGTCAAGACTTAATCGTAAATAATCGCCTAAAATTTGGGGGAAAACAGCCATTTTACTGGATGGCATATCAAGCATTAAGACCGATTAACCCTGCCCAACCAGAACAACGGCGGTTAATTTGGGGATACGACGAAGCCCAAAGTTTGGCAAGCTTAAATATACCCAATGCGAGTGAATTATTTGGGGAAGAATTAGGGCATTTAGTAACAGGATATTATCCCGGTGGCATCAGAAAAACGGAAACTATGTACCGCTGCTACCGTACTCCCGGACTTATTTTAACTGCTGCCCATGGTATTGGGATGGGGTTGTTAAGACGAGGAGGAATCTTGACAGGAATTACTCGCGTAGAAGATTGGCAAGCAATTGGCTATGAAGTGACGGGGAGTTTTCTACCTGGACAACAAATTACCGTAAAACGCCCCAAAGAAAATTCACCAAATCCGATAGCGGAACTTTGGGATGGTAAACTATTAGAGTTTATCGCTTATCGCTCCCGTCAGGAAGAATTAACTGCCTTAGCTGAAAATATTCTATATAACCTCCGCCACGATAAACTCAAACCTAGTCAAGAAATTTTAGTCATTGTTTTAGGTAGCGGTTTCCCCGCCATCCAACTAGAAACCGCCATAGCCGAATTCTTGATATCTCAAGGAATTGATATCTATATTCCTAGTGCGCCTGACTGTAATATCCTGGAAATTGATCGAGATAACCGGAAGCCGAATCAGTTTTGGTGCGAGGGAGGGGTAACTATATCTCGCATCCACCGCGCTAAAGGGAATGAGGCGGATATGGTATATATAGTGGGATTAGATAATGTAGCCAAAGATGAAAGTAATCTCCAATTACGGAATCAATTATTTGTCGCCCTAACCAGAGCCAAAGGTTGGGTAAAATTAAGTGGAGTAGGATCTTATCCCATGTATGAGGAATTGTGGCGAGTTATCCAAAGTGGCGATAGCTTTACCTTTACCTTTCGCGGCAATCCCCAAAGAGAAATTAGCGTTACTGATGTGGGCGAAGTGCGATCGCGCTATGATGCAGGTGGTAGAAATTTTCAGAATGCGGATTTAGCTGGGGCAAGGTTAGCTGGGGCAGATTTGCGGGAAGCTAATTTAATTGGGGCTATTCTCAGCAAAGCGGATTTGCGCCATGCTAAGTTGGATGGGGCTAAGTTAGTTATTGCCGATTTAAGTGGGGCAGATTTAAGTTATGGGAGTTTGCGGAAAGCCAAGTTAGTTGGGGCAAACTTACAGGCAGCCAGGTTAATTGGTGCGGATTTGAGTTGGGCGAAGTTGGCAAATGCTAATTTAGGGAATGCTGAGTTAGTGGGGGCAAATTTGACTGGGGTAAATTTGACTGGGGCAGATTTGACTGGGGCAGATTTGACTGGGGCAAATTTGGATAAAGTTGATTTGAGTGAGGTGGATTTGAGTGGAGTGAGGATGTCGGATGGGAGGATTGGGGAAGAATTACCTTGAAGAATTAAAGGAATTCAGGAAATAAAAACGACTTGAGTAGATCGTATTCTTGTTCCAGTCTAACTTTTGCCATGTAATAGTAATCCGGGTTAATTTCTGCACTATAGCAACGACGATTTTTCCGCAAGGAAGCCACCGCCACCGAACACATACCGCCAAATGGTTCCCATATAACATCATTTAGATCGCTAGAAGCCAGGATAATTCGTTCAATTAAACGTAAAGGTTTCTGGTTAGCATGGATCGACTTTGCTTGACTATTTTTGACTCGTTCCGTCCCCCGAAGAGCAGGTTCAGACCAAACATTTGTCACACCATGAATATGATACCATTTCGATCGCATCTTTGACCATTCTGCTGCTGTGACTGGAGATTTGCCATCAATTGAAAAGTAAGGCCATTCTGTCGGCTTACCGTAAAAATTCGCATAGGTGACGATACTTTTCATCATTTCTGGTGGCGGGAAATACCAGAGATGATCCTGGGTAAAATATTTGCGAGTGGCGGCATTTTTGACACCACAAGCCTCATTAGTTTTACTTAAAGGTAGTCCACTTCGGAGCCACTCATGACGCAACCATTGCTGCATGGGCAAACATTGATTGTCACCAGTTGGTAACTGAACATTCCGAATGTAATGGACGCATACTTCTGTGACAATTGGAAAGCGGCGTATCGTCTTACTATTAACATTTCCGGCGATGTGGGCAACTCCTTTATCCCATATATTTACCGAGCGATATTGCCAACCGCTTTGTATCAATATTGGATGAATATTAGCCCAGCCAATTTCACTGGACCAAAACCATAAAGTTGTCTCCGGTAAAGCATAACGTGACCAAGCAGCAATGTGAGGCGCATACCAGTTTGCCAAATCAGTTGGTGTTGGGGGATCTCCAGGGAAAAGTCCCAACCCATAAGCACCATCTGAGACGATAACCGTTGGTGGTTTCCAAGATGAATAGCGCGTCAATACATCAGCCATCTCAATCTGAACCGAATCTATAGTAGTTGTCGGTATAGCAGTGTGGGTTTGGCAACCCACTTCTGATGATTCGTGCAGTTTGCTGTTCAAAACTTCTATGCTTTCTGTGCTGTACGGCATTTTAGTCACGATTCGTTTTCCTCTCGCCAAATCTCACCATACCAACTTTTTATAGTCGATTTTGGACTATTCCAAAACAGACTATATCATGGCTCTTGAGGTGAGGTTAGATGGATAAGTCTATTTGTACAAAAGAATATGCCATCTTTTTAAGCAACCTCCGCTTGGCTAGAAAAGCAGCGGGGCTGACACAGGAACAAATGGCGAAACGCCTTCACCAAACTCAATCATTTGTCAGCAAATGCGAACGGGGTGAAAGGCGGATTGATATTGTTGAACTTCGTTCATTTTGTCAAGCAATTGGGATATCGTTGAGTGATTTTGTGCAAAATCTTGAAATGACTATTCATGACATGGAAGAGTAATGGACTATCGGGAAGCTTTGGAAATCGCCACGGCGGCTTTATTAAACTTGAGAAATTATACCATAGATGTTATCACCATTTCTAGACCTAGCGATCTTCAAGGAGCCGTAGAAATATCAAAAATTGTCAGTAAATTATCTCCCATTATTGGTAATCTAATTGAATCCGCGATCGCTAGACACTTGAATCAATCAGAGATTTGGTCAGAAGGTTGTAAGTGGATACGGCAAGATCCAGGATTTCCTGATATAATTCTCGATGGCATGTCAGGTATAACACCAGGGATTGAGATAAAAACATGGTTTCCGTTAGCTACTGAAATAACAGCTAGATTTCGAGACAGTCAAACTCACTTTCAAGCCAATCAGACAAAAGTAGCGATCCTCTGCTGGATGTTAGAAGATGTCCTATCTGGTAAGCCCAAGATTATTGATATTTGGATTGGGGATGGGTTGGAGGTGGCAAAAACCCGCGACGATCGTTATCATAACCCGCCTCACTACATTGTAGTTGAACCAGAGGATACTCGTAAGCGAACCCGCAATCTTCAACAAACAAACTGCCACGGTTACATATTTCAAGGAACAGACAAACAATTAGCTAAAGCCGTGAAAATTGTTGAGTTATGGGGAGATAAGGCAAAAGAATATAGTCCCGCTCGTGACTACCAAATGCGTCTGCGTGAACTCACAGGCAATTTTCCCTACCGTCTCGATACAAATTTTGCGAAAATGGATAGAATTTGTTTGCCCAGTTTGGAAAAATTCAAAGTAGATCTATTAGGATCGATCTATAATGGATGTACAATTCAATCATGGATCAAGGCAATTAGTACTAGCGATACCACCGCATTGCAACAGCTAATAGATCCCTCCGATCCTAATCCCATGTAACAGTAACATTACCAAATCTTAAAACTTCTCAATTTAATAAAATATATCTTCATCAAACAGGAAAGAATAGAACACGCCAGCGCGATGCCGAAGGCAGGCGTTGCGATCGCACTTTTTCTAAAGTATTCCCCTCTTCAATCGACGAGGTGATTTCTCAACCATCAAGTTGTAAGATAGGAATAGAAGGAGTGGCATAAAAAACCATACCCAAATAATTAGACAAACGTGTTCAGCTTCCCAGAGGTAGTTGAGATGCTCATACCATCATTGATTGCGCTAACCATTGCCATCATTGCTGTCTATACCAGTTTCAAGACAGCAGAAGAAATCGAAGTAGTAACCGCTGTCCTCACAGCCTTAATCTGTCTGCTGATTAGCATCATTTGTTCTCCTGTAATCCTGAAAGTGCCCCTAGTGGCAGCACTATTGATTGGTGGACAATCCCTCGCATCCATTCTTGGCTGGTATATTTTATCGTCCGCTGAGTGAAAAGGGAATGGGGAATGGGGAGTAGGGAGTGGGGAG
>NZ_JAMZMM010000437.1 GCF_024178385.1 Limnofasciculus baicalensis BBK-W-15
AGTCAATATAGCCCCTAACCTCTTGCCAAAATGGACGAACAAATTCTCCAAAGTATTAAGGCTTTGTTGTTGAAATCTGTTGCCGCGTAATTTCGGGTACATGTACATCTAAATTCGTCTTCGCAATTCGACAAAAACTGGTAAATGATCCGATCCTATATTATCTCCAGTACCACGATTTAGAGTTACAATTGACCGACTGTGCAAACAGTGATCTATGGGAATTGTTAAGAAAGATGGCAAACCCGCCAGCCATGTTGGTTGCAACCCAAATCCCCGTTGTGAATTTCTCAGGTTGCTTTTGTGTAAAAAATTCCTAAATCGACTTGACCATGGTGTACTATTAAAATCACCAATAACGATTGCATCATGTTTTTCCTGATTGAGACTCCAGTCGGCTACAGCATTTAACTCAATCTGTTGAAAAGCTGATGTATGAGAATTACGGGGACGGATTAAACTAAGGCTCAAGATAACGACATTTCTATCTCCCCATCGCCAAGTTGTTTCAATTAATGGTCGATCTGAGTAACTCGGTAAATGTATAATTTGTGTTGCGATAACTTCGATCTTTTTTGAAGGTTGAATCGGTAATAACATCGCCACACCAAGGGAATTTTCTTGTGGTAGAGATGTCACTATCCGATATCGAGATAGATTTGATTCTAGGTGAGTTAGCCATCTTGATGTCACCTCTTGCAGGAAAATTAGATCGGCATCCTGTTTTTCTAGGTAATTGATAGCTAAAGTTGTGTCTAAATTATGGCGATCTAGATTAATATGTATAATTCGTAATGGTGGATCTTGTAGATTACTTACCTTCTCGGCAGGTGGTAAAAAGAGTGGCAAAATAAGAGCCAAGTTTAAGATGAGCGGAATTGACCAAAAAAAGCTCCAGGATTGACGATAAATACCGCCAACTACTATTGCAGAAATTAAAATTAAACAGTATTGTGGTCTAGGATGATCCATCAGCTCAAAAAACCACGATAAACCACCTGCAAAACCAAGAATAGTCGCAATTGTTGCTCCCCCTGCTGCAACATTTAATGATAATTTAGCTAAAGTTATGATTAGATTTAATTTCATAGCAAGTTAACAGTTAACGGTTAATAGCTAATTGCTATTAGCTAATATAAGACTGAACGATCTAGTCAAGAAATCAACTATTAGCAATGGGAGCATCCCACTTTGGCAAAAATACTCGTTTTTTTGACAAAGTTTTTACCCCCCCAGCCCCCCTTGTCAAAGGGGGGAGTAAGAATCAACCTGCATTTCTTCCAAATCGGGATGCTCCCTTAGCAATTAGCAATTAGCCATTAGCAATTAGCCATTAGGAAGCAACTTAGGTTACTAGTAATTCTGCTGAATATACTGAAGAATACCCTGTGCAATTGCTTGTGCCATTTGGTTCTGATATTCAGGAGTTGCTAATCGCGGTGAGTCAATATTACCTGTAACAAAACCCACTTCCACAAGAACAGCAGGCATGGGATTATTTCTAAGTACAAAAAATCTCGCCCTTCTCACTCCGCGATCGCGGATATTAATACTTTGCAAAATACTGTTGTGAATGGTTTGGGCTAGGCGATAACCACTGTCGAAATAGTAAGTTTCTAATCCATTTGCATCAGGACGATTAGCGACGGAATTAGCATGGATACTGACAAATAGATCGACATTTGCCTGTTTTGCCATTTGCACGCGGGGTGCTAAATCTACGAAATAATCACTCGTTCGCGTCAGAATTACTTGAATTCCTTGTTGCTCCAATATAGCACCAATTTGTTGAGAAATTGGCAGAATTACATCTTTTTCTAGCAATCCATTTAGTCCAACTGCGCCAGAATCTTTACCCCCATGCCCCGGATCGATCATTACTACTAAACGGCGATTGGGAGAGGAGGGAAAATTTGGTGGTGGATTACTCACCACTGGAGGAACAACTGGATTTTGTGGGGATATGGGTGTGGGATTAGGGGATTCTCCTATTTGTTGCGGTATGGGTAATTGTACCGTCCATTGAGTAGGGGAAAGTCCCTGAAATATTACTTGTTGTGGATTAAGGGTATATCCGGGATTCAGTTCAATTACTAAGCGGGTTGTCCGATTGTTAAATTGTCCCACCCGTATCGAACGAATTGCGCCTCCTATCGATTTCTCAATTGTAGAACTATCGAGGATAATACCGGGTAAATCGATAACTAGACGTGTGGGATCTGTAATGATTTGGGCTTTTGGTTGAACCCCTGTATCTGTTGTAAAAAATAGCCGATTCTGATTAGTATCAAAACGCCAGGATAGCAATCTCGCAGCTTCCGCAGGAGATGACAGCAAAAAAAAGCCTAGAAAACTAGGTAATAACCAGCGAAGTTTCACGAATGAGTATCCTCAAAGGAGAGTAAAGTTACCAAGTTGCTTCAGCAATGGCACAAGTTTAGGGTTCAGATTTACGATTCTCTCACACCTGTTAGCCAACCGGGAGTACAGCCCAATACCTGAGCTTGAAATGAAGGTCAATTCTCAAGACTTTACCATCTAGTGGTCACTCGATCGGGATAAATGCCCTAATTATCTGTGAAAGTGGAAATTTTGAACATAGCCATAAGTTTTTTGTATAGAAACCTATCAAAAGATATGTAAATATAATTAAAGAATGCCAATTCGATAGAGTTACACAAAAGGAGGGGACTGATGGTGGCACTGACTGAGAAACTCCAACGTCGGTTGACGATGCAGACTATAGAAATTGCTCCTAATACAACGACGATTCGTTCCCTGGATTGGGATCGGGATCGTTTTGATATTGAATTTGGGCTGCAAAATGGCACTACCTATAACTCATTCCTGATTCAGGGCGAAAAAATAGCCCTAGTAGATACTTCTCACGAAAAGTTTCGCCAACTTTACCTGGATACATTAACTGGACTGATCGATCCTAGCAAACTAGATTATCTAATTGTCAGCCATACGGAACCGGATCATAGTGGATTAGTCAAAGATATCCTAGAATTGGCTCCTAATGTTACAGTTGTGGGTTCAAAAGTTGCGATTCAGTTTTTAGAAAATTGGCTCCATCAACCCTTTCAAAAACTGATTGTCAAAGGTGGCGATACTTTAGACTTAGGCAACGATCATGTTTTGGAATTTTTGATTGCTCCAAATCTCCATTGGCCTGATACTATCTTTACTTATGATGCCAAAACTCAGGTTCTCTATACCTGTGATGCTTTTGGGATGCACTATTGCAATGACCATACCTTTGATGAAGATTTAGAGCTGATTGAAGAGGACTTTAAATATTACTATGACTGCTTAATGGGACCGAATGCTCGCTCAGTTTTGACGGCGATGAAGCGGATGAGTAATTTACCCGGAATTACGACTATTGCCACAGGTCATGGTCCTTTACTCTATCATAATCTGACTGAATTAACAGGTCGTTATCGTGAGTGGAGTGAAGCGCAAGCCAAAGCAGAAACCACTGTGGCTGTATTTTACCTATCGGATTACGGATTTAGCGATCGCATTTCCCAAGCCATTGCCCATGGTATTACGAAAACGGGTGTGGCGGTGGAGATGATGGATTTGCGAATTGCAGAACCCCAAGAGGTGAAAGAATTAGTCAGTATTGCTTCTGGTATTATCATCGGTACGCCATCAACAACAGGAGAGGTGGCTACTATTGCTCAAACTGTTATTGGGACTATTTTTGGTGCAACAAATCCTAAGCAATCTTTTGGCGTATTTGAATCCGGCGCTCCAGATAGCGAATCTGCTTATCTGTTAGTTAACAAATTCCGGGATTTAGGATTGCATCCAGCTTTTGCCCCAATTTTAATCAAAGAAAGCCCCTCTGATATCACCTATCATTTGTGTGAAGAAGCGGGAACTGAATTAGGAGCTTGGTTAACTCGCGATCGCTCAATTAAGCAAATTAAAGCGATTGATTCTGAACTAGAAAAAGCGTTAGGAAGACTCAGCAACGGCTTGTATATTCTCACTACTCGCCAAGGGAATATTAGTAGTGCAATGTTTGCCTCCTGGGTAGCGCAAGCGAGTTTTAAACCTTTGGGGATAACGGTTGCTGTGGCAAAAGATCGGGCAATTGAGTCATTATTGCATGTGGGCAATCGCTTTGTTCTCAATGTTTTAGCGGAAGGGAATTATCATAAACTGATGAAGCATTTCCTCAAACGTTTTCCTCTTGGTGCGGATCGTTTTGCGGATATTAAAACCTATCCGGCAACCAATGGTTCCCCTATTCTTGCTGACGCACTAGCTTATCTAGAATGCGAAGTACAAAGTCGCATGGATTGTGAGGATCACTGGACTATTTATAGTACGGTTTCAATGGGGCGGGTTTCTCAATCAGATGCCTTAACAGCAGTACATCATCGGAAGGTGGGGAACCATTATTAGAGGGAATGGGGAGTGGGGAATGGGGAGTGGG
>NZ_JAMZMM010000438.1 GCF_024178385.1 Limnofasciculus baicalensis BBK-W-15
CCCCACTCCCCACACCCCACCTTGAAAATCTTGTTCCATATACCAGAGTTTCATCTAGCAGGGGTGAGGGGCGAGGTAACTAATGAGTGAAATGTTAGGAACCTATAACAAAAAAATGTTTCTATATTGCATTTATGTAAGAAAACGTTACAATAATAATTTGACATCTGAAATCAAATCAGATATTAAGGTTCAAATAAAGCAGAATCTGCCCCCAAGCATCTCCGTAAACTTTGAAAAAATTAGAAGGTATTTTCATAACAATGGATTGCAGCCATATTCAATTTTGCATTCACGAAGTTTCAACCCAAGAGAATCCCAAGTATGAAATAGATTATGACCAACTTCAGAATCTATTTCGCATAGCCGCATTCTGGGCGAAAGACAGAAGCATTGACGACTTGAAAATTGCGATTGCAAACAGCGCTCCCGTTGTCACAATTTGGGAAGATCGCCGACTAATTGGATTTGCTCGTGCTACTTCCGATGGTATTTACCGCGCCACCATCTGGGATGTAGTAATTCATCCAGACTATCAGGGTCTGGGTTTGGGGCGCAAGTTAGTGGAAACAGTCCTAACTCACCCCAAAGTTAACCGAGTTGAGCGCGTCTATTTGATGACTACTAATCAACAGCATTTCTACGAACGGATTGGTTTTGAGTGCAATTCCACTACCACAATGGTATTACAAAATCAACCCGTGCTTACTCCCCTACCAACACCTATTCTCCAGCTTCAGGCATAGCCAAAGGCATAGAACATTGAATCCGGGTGATAGTTTGCCTCACCATATCACCCGCAGTCTCATTATCTGGAATTGCCAGAAGTTCAATGCTTCCATCCATAACTTCCACCAGAATTTTAACCATAAATAAATTTAGCCCTGGTGAAGGTTTGACATCTTTATGCGGTTTTGTCTCTGCTTCCGGCTCCTGAGAGATCAAATCCACAGGTTCATGCCAAATAGGATTGGGACATCGAACATCAATCCAAATAGAAACCTGTTGAGTATCTTTAGGGCAAACAGCAGAAACCTGAATGATACCTTCATCCATCTGAGCGATGGTGCTATCAACTAGTCCTAAAAGCACTTGCCGAAAACGTCTCGGATCGGCTAAAACTTGGATATCCTGCGCCGGAGAAATTACTTTAAGCTGCAAATTGCGATTAGCTGCTTGCATGTGCGTCAGGACTTCGATTTCTTCAAAAATCTCGGTGAGGGATATGGGGCGAATTTCCAATCGATTAGTGCCCTGTTCAGTTTTGGCAATGGCAATAACTTCATCTAAAAGTTTTACCATCTTCTGAGCTGAGAGATGTGCCTGGGCAAGAAATTCTCGTTCTTCTGCTGGAGAGTCGCACAAATCCGATAGAATTAATTGGTGCATCCCCATTAAGCTGCTAAGGGGGGATCGCAATTCGTGAGAAGTCCGTGCCAAAAACCCAGCTTTAAAGTGACTCATTTCCTTCGCCATTTCGTAAGCTAGTTTGGTTTGTTTGAGTTCCTCTTTTAGATCTTTAATCTCTTTCTCCAAAAGGGATTTTTCCTCACTATTTACCTCTTGGCTTACAGGTGGCTTTGAAACAACTGACTCCTCGGACATCACTTACTCCTTGCGCTTTTACTATTGGGATGTTAACCAGTTACATCAATTTATAAGATTTCTCTATAAATTCAGGTATTTGCTTGTTAACAGCACCACAAAATAGATCTATCGATCGTAGGAGTATCTCTTCTCAAGCATAGCCCGTTTCTCAACGCTCTATCCTCGCCGTGACTCCCTTCAACCTTCCAGTCTAACCTCTCCCTGGCGCAAAATTTCCCAGCCGTTGCTTGTCCATTTCGCAACCGTAGAAGGCACACCTGTTGTTACTGGTGGGAATTTCTCTAATTCACTAGGGTGGAGTGTCAGACATTCAGGGAACTCTGCCTCAATTTCTCCTACAGTTTTTAAAGGTGGTTTTCCGGAAAAGTTGGCGCTAGTGGTGGCTAAGGGTCCGGTTTGGGATAAAATCGCGATCGCCACCTCAGAGTTTGGTACTCGTACCCCAATTGTAGTCGGATCGGTAGGATTCATTGCCGCAGGTACTCTATCTGAGGCAGGTAACACTAATGTTAATCCTCCAGGCCAGTATTTTGCAGCCACCTCCTGCCAAGTTGCCAACTCGGTATCGCTACCTTTGACAAAATGCCATAAATCGGCTGGATTTCCTGCCATCAAGATTAAAGGTTTATCTGGAGGTCGTTTTTTTGCGATAAAGATTAATTCAGAACGATCGGGTCGTACAGCTAAAGCTGGTACTGTATCAGTGGGGAAGCTGACAACTTCACCTCCTTCTGCCTCGGCAACAAGGGTAGACATGGAAACTTGAGTCATGGTGCTAAAAGGCTAACTAACAGAAAATTTTCACTACCAAAACATCATAAAAGCTGAGATCCACTTTCTTTTACGCGGTGGGTGAAAGCTAACATCAGCCCCAACCCCTCTCCCTCAAAAAAAAGTTCGTTACATAACTTAATAAAATATCAACGGCTGAAAGTGGCTTAACTTCGTTAAATTTATTGAGATTAATTCTCAAAAATTGACGAATTTGCGTTGTTTCAGCGATCGTGGTAGAATAATCCAAAGGAGGTCTAATGACCTTTTGGACTTTTTCTACGCTATTGCCATCTATTTTAATATTTTCTATGCCAATTTTAGATATGCTAGGGCAAAGCGATTGATACCTGCCAAATCGGGATAAATCTGAATCTGGCAATAACTACCTTGTTCCTGCAATAATTTAACTACAGTATCAGCTTGTCCTGCCATCATTTCAATTAACCAAATACCACCTGGGCGTAGATAATCAGGAGCAGTTTCAATCAGATACCGGATCGAGTCTAAACCATCAATACCGCCATCAAGGGCAATATGGGGTTCGTGATTTGCTACTTCTGGTTGTAATTGTGGAATTTCACTACTAGGTATATAGGGTGGATTTGAAACCATCCCACTTAACTTACCTTTTAGTGCCAATAGTGGTGAAAACCAAGATCCTTGGTAAAATTGAATTCTTTCTTCTAAGCCTAAATTTTCAGCATTTAGTTTAGCAATAGCAAGGGCATCAGGAGAGTAATCAACAGCGTGAATTTTAGCACTATTGAAAACTTCTGCTAATCCCAGTGCGATCGCACCGCTACCAGTTCCTAAATCTACCCATTCTCCTAATTCTAATTCAGGAATTGGACTATTTTTAATCGCTTCTACCGCTATATCGATAATATATTCAGTTTCTGGACGGGGAATTAGCACTGCTGGAGATACTTTCAGGGAAAAATTTCGCCAAGGTGTCACCCCTGCCAGATATTGAACAGGGGTGCGGTTGTCAAGGCGTTCCTGCCAGATTTCAGATAGTACTGAGAGAGGATAGGGCAATTCTATTTGCGATCGCTCTTTAAAAGACTCCAATCGCAGTGACAGCGAGTCAATTCCTGCCACTTCCTGAAGCAACCAATCTACTTCAGTGACAGAAACATCTACCTCAACAGCCGCTTTTCGGGCATCTAACCGCCATTGCCAAAGGGCTAAACCGGATACGTCAGTTTTCACTCAAAACTCAAAACTTAAAACTCAAAACTGTCTTCCCTACTCCCCCTAACGGTTATTTCTCCCTCCACCTTCCTGAGAAGATGAGGATATTTTCTGCAATAATTCTATAGATTCAGGCGTTGGCCAAAGTACAATTTTGTTTAGTGCTGGATCGTCTTTAGTTTGCCAGATTTGAATCAAACTTTCTAATGTTACTACATTAATCTGAACGGTGGATGCCAGGTTAGGTTGTGCTTGCTTGTAGCGCTCTACCAGGCTTTGCAATTGCCCTTTGTCGAAAAAGAAAGGAATAACTTGTTGACTTTCAAGTTGAGTTGTCAAGTATCCCGGATTTTGACCTGCAGTAGCATAAAATAGAGGGACTTGCTCTAATTTATCTATTTGTTGACCTCTCTGGCGAAACAATTCTACTGCTGATTTCACTTCATCATCTTCTGGAACTAAGACATAATCTACAGGATCTGGCTTATTTTTATTTTCTTGCTGGAGCTTAAAAACATCTGCTATTGATAGCACGGCTACTTGTGCTGTATTACCCAGTTGGGGATTATCTCGCTTTACTCGCTGTTCAATAAAGGCTTGAGCCGCTTGTTGGCTGATAAAGAATCCTGCCACTGATACAGTTTTATTGTCTTGAGTTGGCACGGATAATGTTATTAACGAACCTTGAGCATCTGCGATCGCAAATACGGGTACAGTTTGTAATTTTTCAATAATCTGAGCTTGGGTTAATGCCATAGCTCGTAAGGTTCCGGTAAATACGGAAGTCAGGAGAGTTGTACTAACTAAACCTAATGTTACGCTCCAACGAACGAATGATTTCATAGAATTACCTCTCTAGGGGTTAGGGG
>NZ_JAMZMM010000062.1 GCF_024178385.1 Limnofasciculus baicalensis BBK-W-15
CAGGTACCCTTGCTAGACGAACAAGCCAAGAAGACGATGCTGCGCAAGATTCCGCACGGAGTTTATATCTGCGGTGTCAAAAATGGTGAAGATTTGAATTGTTTTACAGTTAGCTGGTTGATGCAGTCATCTTTTAATCCGCCGCTGGTGGTGAATTGCGTCAAGAAAGAGACTGGTTCCCATGCCACACTGAAAAAAAGTGGGATATTTTCCATCAGCTTCCTTGATAGCGGACAAAAAGAATTAGCTGCTCAATTTTTTAAGCCGCAAAGTCGTGTGGGGAATAAGTTGGCAAATGTGGAATTTTATCAAGGAGAAGCAACTGGCTGTCCGATTATTCAGGATTCCCTTGGTTATATTGAATGCCAAGTAGTTGCTATTGTAGAACAAGGAGATCATACTATCTTTGTTGGGGAAGTTATTGGTTCTGGTGTCCATCGAGAAGGCGATCCGCTTGTGCTGGAAAGTACTGGCTGGCAATATGGTGGATAGATTGGTTGTTGGTTGTTAGTTGTTGGTTGTTGGTTGTTGGTTATTAGTTATTGGTTGTTGGTTGTTAGTTATTGGTTATTGGTTATTGGTTGTTAATAGATAAAATTACGGGTAACAAGATTCCCAAAATGCGTCCTTGTGCTAATTCGTTGGCAACAGCACTGGGAATAGTAATCTGACTGTAGAGTGTGGGGAATAGGTTGAGGAGGTTGAGTTGGTATAGGTACTGAATGGACGATGTATCGGCAATGATGTTAGGCATTCGCCAAATCCTCGCTCAATTCGGCTTCAGTAAGGTTAAAGGTGTTTACGCCGTAGTCTGCGAGTTTACTCAGAAACAAGACACGGGGGATCCCTGCGAGGTTGGCGGCTGCACCAGAGGAGAGTTTGCCTAATTCGTACAGTTTCATCGCGGCGGCGAGTAACACTTCATTACGCAGTTTGTCTGGGTCCAGCTTCAGTGCTAATGCGGTTTCTTCGGGAATGTTGAGGGTAAGTTGGTACATAGTTTTAGTTAGTTGGTGTTTGGTTTGTATAAATATTGTATGGTATTATCATTTTAACCACAAAGTCACTAAGACACCAAGGGAAGGGAGTAAATCTTAATCGGGATAATTAATTAATTTACCCCAAAGCGATCGCAAAAATACTGACGATACAAATCGCAGCGGGGAGTTACCTCATTTCCTTGTAAATTGACCAATCCCATTGAATGTAACTTAAAGGCTGCTCCTGACTCTAATCGCACTGGAGTGGAGGCAGTAACAACTTGCTCCATGGCTGCGGCTAATTCTGGATGTTGTTGCAGATTCCATAGATGCCGCCTCAAATGATCGCTATAAAGTCCCGATTCTGTTGGGGCTGTTTGCAATAATTCTGCCAATTTAATATCCTGTTGTGCAATATGATAGAGTGCTAGCCGGACTAGATAGGGATGTCCTGCTACCATTGACATGAGAGGATCGACTTCTTTTATTTGCCAATCTAGCCCGTGTAATTGTGCCAGATTAAATACCTGTTGGGGTGTAAACTCTGGTAATTCTAAAGATAAACCGACATTAAACGGCGATTGATTAATATCCATCGGGATGTAAACTTCCGTAGAATGTACCACAACTAACCGCAACTTTTTCCAGATATCCCGATTTTTAGCATCCTCATGCCAAGCCCGCAATAGTCCAAAAAAGTCAGCAGCAATTTCCGGATATTGGAAAACACAATCTACCTCATCCAAACCTAAAACCAAAGGACTATTTATATTTTCCAGGAGATATTCTTCAAAATAAGCCGTACAGTTATCTTTACTGCCAAAAATATCATCCCAATAATCATTAAGTTGATTATGTAGTCGCAGTCGCCGCCCAACACTGGCACAAAACCACCGGAGGAATTTATCAATATCAGCGAAAACTTTCCCTTCAGCTAACTGAAGACTTAAAGCAACAGTACGATACCCATGCTGAGATGCCTGATGGAGAATTCGCGCCATTAGAGAAGTTTTACCCATTTGCCGAGTGGCTTTAATTCGGATTAGCGCACCTGGTTGGAGGATAGTTTCGCAAGCACGAGATTCAATAGGGGGACGTTCGATATAAAATACAGATGCCAAATCTACTTGTCCTTCTGGTAACTCTGGCATAGCCGTGGGTAAAGGACAACTATCAGATTGTTCCCAAGCTGTCGGAATATCAGCGCCCATTTCTGAAAATTCTTCTGGTATTCTGCCTTCCGCTAAAATACCGAGAACATCTTGAATAACGATTGGAGTATCGGCATCAACATACCACTCCCGCTGATGAATTCGATTTAGATAGCCCCGCAGATTATAGTTGAGGGGAGAAGTGAGAGGAAAGTTTACTCTGATGGGTAAAATGACAGGTTTGCCATCAGGATGAGAATCCCGTAATTCTTTTGCCCTTCGTACTTCTTCCGTCACCATTTCACTCATTGCCGATTGTTCGGATAATAGCAGCAACAGGTAATCGCACTGTTTTAATTCCGCCTCAATCCGTTGCGGCCAATTCTCTCCCCAACGAATATTTTCACCCGCCATAAAAACTTCATGCCCAGCGCTAATTAATGCTCTAGATAATTGTTCCACAAGAGCAAAATCTGGATTTTGTGCCCGATAGGAAATAAACACCCGTTGCTGAGTGCCAATTAAAGGACGAGGTGGAATAATTTGGTAGACAGGCATTGGTTCCTTAATGCCTCTTAACTTACGCAACCCCATATAGGTTATGGGTACTCGCAAACGACTTTTCACCACATCATAAACCGTCTGAGAAATACAAATTCCTCCTGGTGTCGCTTCTCCTTGCAATCGCGCTGCCACATTTACCCCATTCCCCATGACATCACTACCACTAAAAATCACATCTCCTAAATAGATACCAATCCGATGTCTGAGAATATCCCTTTGTGGTAGTTGGGTTGTCGCCGTAGCAAAAGCGATTTGAATCTCAATGGCACATAAAACAGCTTTTTCAGCGCTGACGAAGTACATCAGCAATCCATCTCCCAAGGTTTTGAGAAGTTGTCCTTCAAAACCCTGACACAAGCGATTCATTAACTCGAAATCCCGCTGGATGAGTGTCAAGGTATGCTTTTCGTCTGCCGCCATCTTAGTGGTAAAGGATTCCACATCCGTAAAGACGATAGCAGCTAAGGCACTCTCTCCTCTGAGGTTAAACGGCACAGCCACGTTTTCTATAGGTTCCATGGGTGGGGAGACAGCATGATAACTAGTACAATTGGGCAGAAAGCAGCTTTGCTGGAGGCAAAAGGCTGTAAACCATACAATATCTAATTTTTGACCTGTTTTTTCCTCTAGGGTTATTTCCGCCGCACTGTACTAGTTACTCAAAGTTTTGTCTTTCTTTTCTACTCAACTGCTAAACTTCTGGACTGATTAACTTCTGGCATTTTAACCCATTATGTTATTTTATATACAAGATAAAGTTTTTTTACCTACCTCTCAATCTATCTGATTTTATCCTGAACGCGCCTACTTTTATGAGAAACAGTAATCAATCGTCATATAAAAACTTAACTTACACGATCCAGATCGTGATTTTTGTTACAGAATATCCCTAGTGTAATCAATTAAAACTCCTAGTTAAATGCGAGTGATGAGGAGTCAAACATGACTGGACAAATCTGTTGGTTACCTATAGGCGGACCTGACACAGAAAAAATCTTGCACTTGCGGATGTATCCGAGTGGTCAATGGAAACCTTACACGGCATTTCCCCAATATGCTGTCCCCGACTATCCCATGGCCGAAGGATCTAAGGGCTGGGCTACTTACCAAAAACTAATCAAAAGTGGTTGGACTTTGGTCAATAGCCCAGCGCCAGATCGTCGTCAGGTTATTTTAAGTTATTAGTTGTTTGTTCTTTGTTGTTTGTTATTGGTTATTTGTTCTTTGTTGTTCGTTGTTTGTTATTTGTTATGGAACAGGTATCTTACCTATTAGAGTTATTAGTTGTTTATTCAATAACTAACAACTAATAACTAACAACAAATAACCAAAAACAAATAACCAAAAACCAACAACTAACAACTAATCCGCATTTGTCGTTGATAGCGAGGAAGTGCAGGTGTACCCCAGCAAACCTGTTGTTCCGGGATATTGCCAAACACACTACTCCTCGCTCCAATTACGGCATTAGAGCCGATTTGGACACCGCCACCGATAAAACAATCGGTGGCAACCCAAACCCCGTTACCAATGGTAATTTCAGAAGTAATTAGTCCAAAATTGGGATCTTGAATATCATGGCTACCCGTACAGAGGTAACTTTTCTGAGAAATAACACAATGAGAGCCAACCCTAATTGAATCTAGGCTGTAAAAAACCACATCATCACCAATCCAACTATAATCGCCAATTTCTACCTTCCAAGGATAGGTAAAACGGGCAGTAGGTCGGATGACTACACCTTGACCAATCTTAGCTCCAAACAGCCGTAGTAACCAGGAACGGATGCCATTGAAGTTATGGAGACTCAGCGGAAATGCGATCGCTTGCACCAACCACCACAATAAGACAAACCAACCCGGACGACCGCGATCGTACCAAGATTGATCGTAGCGGCGTAAATCCACCAGTGGTGTACCCTCCAAAACGGGTGGTTTGGTTGATTCTAAAACAGCGGAATTGGGATCGTTGCTCATCTTTCTTCTCCCGTGGAGACCCCCGTTATCATCAGCGCGGATAGCTCGAACCGCTCTTGTGTACCGCCCATTGATTTAACGGCGGTCGGAAACGGGGGATATTTTATTCGACTCAATGTCCCTAAAATATCCAAATCAGTATCCATAGTTATAGCCATCCTTTAATCTCTAAGTTTGTAGCTTTTAATCTGTTGAACAACGTCCAACGTGTTGAGTTAACCGCTGCGGCATCTTTTAATGGACGCTTGGCTTGAGCTAAAACTCTCTTTAATACATCAGGTTTTTTAGCTAGGAACACTTTAATATCTTTAGTCCCTTTTTTGATGTTGCAGGACTCACAGGCAAGACAAAGAACATCAACTACCTCCTTATTCAAAATGATTGTAAATGGATACAACCTGAAGACTTTAGCCTTACCAACAGTCAATAGCTTACGGGCTAATGATGGCTTACAAGGTGTTAAAGGCTTACGGTTGGTATCAAGAACAAAGACGTAATTGGGGTTAGACATTGTTGTGTCTCTTCAATTTCTTGTTACGTTAGCTTTGACAATGTTAGAAGTCGGTACTTTCTCTTAAGCACTGGCTTAACCCTTTTAAACCTGTTTAACTCAAGAGTTTTAGAGCTACGGACTAGCTACGCATCCGTAGGTAAGAACTTAAACGCTTGCTTCTAACGTAGGTAAGTCAACCTGAGTCTGGTCAACTAGGGCTGTATTTCAAGCCCCCGAAGGGAGTCGGTACTCCGATTTAACGGCGGGTTGTTGACTAGTTATCAGTCCGAGTTCAAAAACGAATTAATCTGGATAAAGTTGAATTATGATTTAACTCTTTTTAAGATATTCGTTCCAATTCTTTCTTTGAAGTTTTATGCGAATCTTTTAGATTCAGGTTCCCGCCAAAATTGAGCAATTCATATAGTTTTACTTCAATGTTATACTCATACTGGCTCAGTAATCGTCCATAAATGTATCCAGGTTTCCCATCTAAAAAGCCCAGGCGGATAACATAAAAAATAATAAACCGTAGGATGGGCTTAAAAGGAAACCGCACCCAGAGTTTTCTCAAAAAGCGCTTCCGCTCTACCGGAGTACCAAACAGATTTGCACGTAGTTTATTAGAGTTATCTTTAACGTTATCTAGACTCTGGACTAAACTGGCATCATCTTTAGAGTTCCCTTTAGGCTTCAGCGACTCCTGGAAGTAGCCTATCTGCGATCTTAAGAGATCTAGGAAGCTCTCCTCGATCATACGTTTATAGACATAAGCTTCCCAATTAGAATAACGATTATGGCGATCTAGCCAGTGGTAGATATTTTTAAAGTCAATATGATCCATGTCATTTTTGAGGTAGCCAATTCGCCATTCCTCCTGCTCAACATGTTCTCTGGCAATAACATGTTCGTGGACTTCGTTATCCCCTGTATTGGGAACTTCTTCAGTATCGAGAGTTTCGTAGTGACCTTGTTTGTGCTTGAACAAGCGTAAGTTCCAATCTGGATACCGCCCTCCATGACGAATCCACTTGCCCAAAAAATAAACACGACGGTTGATAAAGTAGCCGTCAAAATCAGGATTTTGGATAACTGTGACAATTTCGTCCCAGAGGGCTGGAGTAATACGCTCGTCACAATCGACAATCAGTACCCATTCATTACGGAAAGGCAGATTATCTAAGCTCCAATTTTTCTTTTTTCGCTTATTTTCCTTGGGTTGCTCGTTAAAGTAAAACTGCACTACTTTTGCGCCGTAGCCTTCAGCAATTTCGACGGAGCGATCGCTACTTTGGGAATCGACGACAAAGATTTCATCGGCTCCGGCAACGCAGGCTAGACAGTCTGGTAGGTTAGCTTCTTCATTTTTTGCCGGAATCAAAACAGAAATAGGCAGTTTGGAGTCGGGGTAGGTCATACTTTGAACGTTTCAGGCAATATAGATTGTATGGCTTGGCCTTTTCAATTCTAATTCAGCAAGCATTAGAACTCATCTGAAAGATAGCGGTTCTCCGGTTTGACCAGTCCAAGGGTCAGTAATGTGTGCTTCGGGGATGTTAGAGTCTGGCTTGTTCGGACTGAGACACTTGCTCTATAAACCTTTCAAGCATTCCTTAATCTCAATCGACAGAGCTAATCGAACTAGCGAATTCGTAGGTGTCATGACCGCTCTAACGTAGATCTGATCCTGCCCCTGGTGGGTGAATCAATCTGCGCAATCGCGCAGATTTAATGCGGGTTTAATTCACCCCTATCCAACAGTATCCAGCAAGTATGAGTTCGGTTCCGTATAATTCTTTCTTTATTGCGATCGCAAATTCCCTATGTTCAGACATTACTTACATGAGAGAGAAGCATCGCCAATGTTTCTGAAAGCTGGCTCAAGCGAGTTTCTAGCTCTTGTTTGCGGTTCAAGAGCTGACGGAGCTTATGGTAGCGAGCAATGGCGACACTAATGCTGGGGACTTGATCCGGGGGGCAGGGGCGTGCCCAAGCTTTACCGTCTGGATCTAATCCACAGAGGCGGTAACCTGTTCTAGGGGATTCATAAGTTATTTTGGCATCTGGTTGATTTATGGTTTCTGCCACGTAGTCCATGAGTCGATCCATCTCGGCACGACGTACTTCTGTCATCGCATCTTGGGGTTGACGGGCATGAGATTCTAACCAACCATCTACAATTGGACCTGCCATGTAGATATCTTGAATTTCCCGCACAATAGTTTGTAATTCTTTCTGCCAAGCACCGACAATCTTTTGGATGTCTTTGAGTAAATTCATTGCCAATGCAGGGTTGGCACTGTGGCGATGTTCGCTAATCTGGGCTGGCTTAAATTTTGGCAGGGTGGGGGTTTGGGGATGGTGCTTGTCGGTGGGAAAGGTTTCCACAGAGATTGAGAAGGAGAGCGATCGCCCCTTGAGATTGCTGTTTTGATGTTCTTCAACGGATTCGGTTGGGGGTATCATAGTCGCGGATGCGGTTCTAGAGTCAGTCGATCTCCCTTGTGCTAACTGATGTAGTGCCGTCTCAATCCGTTCTAGTTCTGGTTTCATTTTTATCCCAATGTCTATAGCTAAAGATAGAAGTTGCCAACCTACTCTTTAATTTTGCCAAAATCCGCAGGTGGATTTTGAGAGTTCCTCTATTTTTTGGATATTTTGGTCATTTTAACCGGATTATCTTGTAGAAAGCTAAATTTGGACTAGAGTTGTGCCTAAAATCATCTTAGTAACAGGACCTGCTCGATCTGGTAAAAGTGAGTGGGCGGAAACCCTGGCAGTACAAACGGGTAAAGCAGTCTTCTATGTGGCAACAGCCCAAACAGATCCTCACGATATCGAATGGATAGCCCGAATTGAAAAGCACGCTTCACGTCGCCCAGCCGAGTGGCAGACTTTGTTAGTGCCCCTGGAGTTAGCGGCAACGATTCGAGAGTGCGATCGCCCCAATTACTGTTTGCTGGTAGACTCACTGGGTACTTGGCTAGCCAATTGCCTCGATTTCAATGAGGAAATGTGGCAGGAGACTATAATAGAGTTATTAGAGAGTTTAACCCAGACGGCTGCTACTGTAATCTTTGTGGCAGAAGAGACGGGGTGGGGAGTTGTGCCTGCTTATCCGATGGGGAGAACTTTTCGCGATCGCCTCGGACAATTAGTCCGTCAGTTAGGTGCGATCGCTAACCCAGTATACTTAATAACAGGGGGTCACATTCTCAATCTCAGTACCTTGGGAGTACCCTTGAAGGATGAAGTGTGAACGATGAAGTGTGAAGTGTGAAGTGTGAAGAATAATTGAGTTGGAGAAAGATCTCAAAATTTTTGCTACTTTTGCACCTTGCGATAAAGTATATTTTTTTTCAATCTTCAATCTTCAATCTTCAACCTTCAACCTTCAACCTTCAACCTTCAACCTTCAACCTTCAACCTTCAACCTTCATCCTTCATCCTTCATCTTTTTCCATACTTTTTTCAAAACACCGACTTTGCTCGGTATTACCTTCTTATGGCATCCGAACAACAAATCAAACGATATCTAGCTTACTGGTTTCAGTTGGGCAAAAAGATGATCGTGTGTAATGGGCAAACAGCCCTATTACCAAAACAAATCATTACAGGAGATCGCTACAGCCAGGAATTTGAAGAACTCTGGGAATATATTATCTCACCAGATAGTAAAGATTGTTACTTGGAAGGGACTTTGCAAACTATTGCCGAACTCTTGACACCCAAGTGGGATATAGATCCTTGTGCCCGTTGTGAGATGCCCGTACCTATGTTTAATGTGGGACTACCGCCAGAGAGTTGCACTTGCCATGATGTACCCAATTGGCCGAATACAGAATTACCCCCACCGCGAGAGCCTGTTAGCACCCTGAATCGTTTGAATTCGATCCGCGATCGCTTGAATTTAGTTGAGAATGAAAGTGATATAGTATCCGGTTAAATACTTAACGATTGAAAAAATAGCATTCTATTCTTTGCGTACCTTTGCGCTTCCCTTTGCGCTTCCCTTTGCGTACCTTTGCGTTAAAAAAAAACTCTGTTCCATCCCAGCGAAAACTACTATTATAATTTCGGTAAGCGTCGAGGTATTTCATAGTTTAAGAAATCATAAGCCAATATCGTATTGGGAAAAATCGCTTTGGCTTCTGTCAGTAAATCGTTTAAATCTATGTCATTTCCTGGTGCGTAACGAGGACTAAAGTGCGTAGCAATTAACTGCTTAACTCCAGCACCCAAAGCCACTTGTGCCGCCATGGTTGAAGTAGAATGTAAGCGATCGAATGCGAGTTGGGCATCTTGGTGGGAAAATGTACTTTCATGAACTAGTACATCAGCATCTTGTGCTAATTCTACCGCTCCATCACAGTAAACCGTATCTGTACAATAGACAAATTTACGACCTACTTCTGGTGGGGCACATAACTCCGTACCGTCAATTTTACGTCCATCCGGTAAAGTGACAGTTTCACCCCGTTTTAGTTTGCCATAAATGGGGCCAGATGGAATTTCTAATGCTTTTGCTTTTTCGACATCAAAACGTCCCGAACGATCTTTTTCGACAATCCGATACCCAAACGCTGTTATCCGATGTTTGAGACTACCACAACTGACAATAAATTCTTCATCTTCGTAGATAACGCCGGGGGTAATCGTGTGAATATGTACTGGGTATGCTACGTGAGTATGAGAATATTTACTGCAAGCTTTTAGGTATTCACTTAAACCAGGAGGACCGTAAATATCTACTTCCTGAACATTACCTGCTAAACCACAGCTAGCCAGTAAGCCCATTAAGCCAAAAATATGGTCGCCGTGCAAGTGGGTAATAAAAATACGGCGGAGTTGACTAGTTTTTATCTCACTGCGCAATAGCTGATGCTGAGTGCCTTCACCACAGTCAAATAGCCAGAATTCGGCACGCTGAGGCAGACGTAGGGCTATACTGGACACATTGCGCGATCGCGTGGGGACTCCGGAACTTGTTCCTAAAAATGTAATTTGCACGGGATTATGGGGAGTGGGGAGTAGGGAGTGGGGAGTAGGGAGTAGGGAGTGGGGAGTAGGGAGTAGGGAGTAGGGGATAAAATATTGGATTAGCCATTAATCATTATAATATGATACTAATGAAGTAGGAGATATCAATCCATGCCTTCTCCATTTCCAGGGATGAACCCCTATTTAGAAAATCCGATATTTTGGTCAGAAGTACACCATAGATTAATTACTGCGATCGCAGATTCCATCGAACCCTATATACCTCCTAATTATAGAGTAGCAATTGAGCAGCGAACTTATTTAAGTGATGACTCAGATTCAATTTTAGTAGGGATTCCCGATGTTGCGGTTTTCTCCCAAAAATCAGTAGCTAGCCCAACCTCAGCAACAGCAACTATTGTAGCAACAGCAGAAGCGATCGCGGTGACAATTCCAGTTCCAGAAAAAGTGAGAGAAAGTTATTTAGAAATCCGAGAAGCTGGCACAGGTTTAGTGATTACAACAATTGAAATATTATCTCCGAAAAACAAACGTACAGGTGAAGGAAGAGAAGCTTATCGTAAAAAGCGAAAAAAAGTACTAGCCAGTTTGACTAATTTAGTAGAAATTGATTTGCTCAGAGGTGGTAAACCTATGGAAATTTTAGGGGAAGCACCAGTAACAGATTATCGCATTCTGGTGAGTAAAGGCGATCGCCGTCCCCAAGCTCAATTGTACGCTTTTAGTTTGCGACAGGCGATTCCATCATTTCCTTTACCTTTAAATGAAAGAGATATAGAACCCATTATTAATTTACAAAATTTGTTCCATGGCGTGTACGATCGCGCCCGGTATCATTTGGCGATTGATTACACTCAAAAATTAGTACCCAACTTGTCAGAAGTTGATGCAGTTTGGGTAGATGAACTATTGCGAGAACAAGGATTGATTGTGTAAAAATTGGTTAATTAATAGAGATCTAAAAGGTAGTATGGAGAATGGCAGAGCAACAGAAAGGGAAAATTAATAAATGGAATGATGAGAAAGGATACGGCTTCATCCAACCAGATGACAAAAGTAATAATGTATTTTTACATATCAGCGGATTAAACAACAGTCGTCGCCCTCGTGTGGGAGATCGGATTAGTTATCAAATCGAACGGGATCGAGCGAACAGAATCTGTGCTAAAAATGCTCGATTAGAAGGGGTTTTGCCATCAGGAATGAACTTAAGTACTCTACTTGTTGTGCTAATTTGTCCAATTACTCTAGGTTGGGGTTTAGGTATTAATTACTTTGCTGTTTCGCTACTATGGTACGGTTTTATAAATACAGTAACGTTTCTTGTCTACGGTAATGATAAAAATAGAGCAAAGGAGGAAAAATGGAGGATTTCAGAAAATAAGCTACACGCCTTAGAGTTACTTGGTGGATTTACCGGGGCTTTAATAGCACAGGAACACTATCGTCATAAAAGCAAAAAAATATCCTATCAAATTGTATTTTGGTTTATGGTTTTTATCCATGTGTTTGCCGTTTTTTATTTAGCATTTAATGGGAGATAATATTTTGGTTATAAGACTATGCTTTTTATGATATCATTCCAATAGGAAGAGATAGACAGGGTTATAGCTATGAGTATTGATATCTCCGATGAAATTCTCAGTGCAACACGCATGACTGAAGCTGAGATGAGGCAGGAAATTGCGGTCATGCTCTTTCAAAAAGAGAAGCTTACCCTTGCTCAAGCGAGTCGATTTGCGGGGATGAATCGGATTGCTTTTCAACACCTACTTGCAAGTCGTCAAATTCCAGTACATTACGATGTAGAAGATTTTGAACAGGATATTAAAAGCTTGCGGGAGATGGGCAGACTGTGATTATTGTTAGTGATACATCGCCTATCAACAATCTTGCAGCTATTAACCAACTTCATCTGCTACAACAACTTTACGAAATAGTTTTTATTCCTGAAGCGGTTTATCGGGAATTAACTGATCCTGATTTTCCGGTAGCAGGTTCAATAGAGGTACAAACCTTAGATTGGATTCAAACTCGAACGGTAACTAACCGCACAGTGATTGAAGCTCTTGCTGATGAACTAGATATGGGAGAAGCTGAGGCTATTGCTTTGGCACTTGAGTTGGGGGCAGATCAAGTTTTGATTGATGAGCGTCGTGGTCGTAGAATTGCTGCTAGATTTAATCTTCGATACACAGGAATTCTGGGCATTTTGGTTGAGGCTAAGAATCGAGGGTTAATCTCTGAGGTGAAATCCTTGCTAGACGCTTTGATCAATCAAGCAGGATTTTGGGTTGCTGCGCCTTTATACAGCAGTGTTTTACAGATTGTTGGTGAAGGGAAAAGATGACATAATAAAGGTGTGTTACATTTATCAGGTAAAGACGTTATAGAGATGAAACGAGATGAGGTACTGGCAATTCTAGCAGCACACCGAGAACAGTTACAAAAACTGGGGGTAAAATCTTTGTCTTTATTTGGTTCAGTTGCCAGGGATGAAGCTCATACCGATAGTGATGTGGACTTGTTAGTAGAATTTCATCGACAAGGTGGTTTTTTTCAACTTCTGCAAGCACAGTATTATTTAGAAGATATTCTAGGATGTTCTGTGGATTTAGGAACTCAGGATGCCTTAAGAGAACATTTACGAGAACCTGTGCTGGAGGATGTTATCAATGCCTTCTAGAGATTGGCGACTTCGCCTTCAAGACATTTTAGAATCTATCGCTTAAATTGAACAACGTACAAAAGGAATGATGTTTGAGGAATTTGCTAAGAATCAAACAACTGTCAAGGCGGTTCTCTATGATTTTATAATTATTGGAGAAGCAACTAGAAATGTACCAAAGGAAATTCAGTCTCGCTATCCTCTTATTCCTTGGCGTTTGATGGGAGGAATGAGAAATGTTGCAACTCACGAATATTTTCAAGTTAATTTAATTAGAATCTGGGCAACAATTCAAGAAGATTTACCTTCATTAGTGCCACGACTACAAGAAGTGTTAGAAAGAGAAACAGAGGAAGAATAGTTGTTTAATAAGCGAAAGTAAAAAAATAAACCCCCTCAACTGACTGAATGAAGGGGCATTTCTCGTATTTTTGGAAGCTAATTAGCCCACTTTTGTGGTTTCTTTTGCGGTGGATTTAGAGGGCTTTAATTTGCGTTTGAGGGTTGATGCTGCGCCGAGGGTTCCCAGGGCTAGAAGGCTGAAGGTAGAGGTGGATTCAGGCGTTTGAACTTCTACCTGTTGAATATATGGAAATTGTCCAATATCTCCAGTAAATTGGTCTCGAAAATCCACTGGTTCGCCGTTTATAACCGCTATAGTAAAAAGATTCTGTATTGCAAAGTCTCTAATACCATCATGAGGACTTTGACCTGGATTCGTAACGGTGAAAGTAAACGTGTCGGCAAATGCGTTTATCTTGTTAGGTGTTGTTTGACGGTCAATTGATAAAAACCCTGTATTTAGTTGGCTGTCATTAATGATTGCGCCAGGTGCGTTAACACCGTTAAAACTTAATTCACTTGTATCAAAATCAACGTTATATGTCAGCCTTCTAATAAAAGTGCCCATTGGGTCGAAGTTGACATTAAATGTAAGTTGTTGACCTTTAGTAACCAGAATATCTTTTATTGGATCACCATCAAGTTGTTGACCAGCTGGTTGAAAAAAAAGAGAAGCCGCAGATGCTTGCTGGACACAAATGCTACTGAAGAGTCAAGGAGCGCCTAAAATTTTAGTCAAATTATTAAAGCCCAACTCGCCACTGGGATCTCCAATCATCAGAGAATGAGTAACGGTAAATGCTAAAATTTTACTCTAATGAGAATTTTCCGCTGGAAATAGTCAATCTGTAATTATCAAAACGGCGGGTGCGGGAATTGAACCCGCTAGTCTTTGTTAGAGACGTTAACCGATAACCCTAAATTCTTCAGCCCCTAAAGACAAGTTGTGAACCAGGGAAACCCGCCATAAAATTCAATTTTCTCACGACTTACGCAGCGACACTACATATAGCGATGGCTTCGCTCGCCGGAGGCATCGTGGTGCGTTAGCAAAGCGTAACACACCCTACAGATAGGGGATTTGCTTAAGTCCTGTTTATAATAGATCTCTTGCAAAAGTCGATTTTTTGTTGTAGGGGTGAAGCATTTGCGCCCGGATTTATAGGTAAAATCAAGATTTTCATTCGCAAATGCTTCACCCTTCCTAGATTTATGCAAGAGGCATATTGACTTGCCCTGATTAAGGGATAAAGCTGAATTTGATTATGATACAAATTCAGCTTTATCCCACTCCCCACTCCCCTACAATTCATCCATTGCTAACATCTGAATGATGCGGGGAATACCGGGATCGAATCCTCCCAAATCCCAAGATAATGGATCGTTTGGATCGACTAATGTAATTTGGTAAGGTGCAAGAGTAACATAGACTACTTTCACATTAGGATTGACTTTTTTACGGTATTCAGCTAATGCTTGACTAGGATGTTTGTAACCAGCCCAACTTTCAGAATCAGTCCAAAAACAGACAATATCTGCTTTGAAATTATGCTTAATCATCCAGTCGTAAGCCACCGACGCATCAGTACCGCCGAAGTTTTGGTTACTAGCTTTAGCCACAGCGGAACTAAAACTATCCTTAGCAGTAATACCCAAGTCACGGAAGTCATTAGCAAAGCCGCGAATCATGTAATTTTTCTCAGCTTTAGCTGTAACTAATGCCATAGTTGTGGCAATTTCACAACAGCTAAGTCCAACAGAATGAACGAGGGAAGACATGGAACCGGAAACATCAACGGCGTGCGTGAATACTTTGCCTGTGGGTTCAACCACATCAAAAGATAGTTCAACTGCCTTTTCTAAGATGTCCACAATGCGCGGTACAGGAGTCCAAGTTTTTTGGCTGCGTCCCAAACTTCCGCCTGATTGATATGTTTTGAGTGCTTTCAAAACATCAATAGGATGAATTCGCCCTTTCCGGAGGTGTTTTTTATCATTGAGAACCGCTTCTACTCGATCTAAATTACGACGAGTATTGTTAGTTTGTAGCACACCCAATTCAGTCAAAGAACCCAAATTCCGCAGCATTGCGCCAATTGGCATTTCATTGAATAAAAGTTGCCAAGCTTCCTTATCCATTTTGCCTACAGGGGCAGCCATTTCGTGAGTTAAATGACCTTTAGTAATGGCTTCATGAGTTTTGTCTGGATTCCGCTTTAACCATTCATACCACCAAATCTGGGCTAAGGCTTCTGATGGTATTTCTGCGGGTAATTCTTCCCAACCTTTCACTACCCATTCAAAGAGTTGGCGGTGATTTTCCGTAGGTGGTTTGACGTGGAATAATCGCAAAGCATCGCGGTTAGAGAATCCTTGACGCTGTTGATATTTCAACAGTTGATAGGCTAATCCTTTTACATCCTCGCGAGATAGCCAAGTTTTACCAACTTCGCGAATTACTTTACCAAAGCCGCGCATAGATTTAGTGTAACTCAGCCATTCGTAGAAGTGGCTACCAGTACGGATAACTTGGGGAAATATTTCCTGAAATGCCTTTTTAGCTTCCGGTGTTTCTCCCATAGAAAGTAACACTAGTGCTAAGATTGGCGCACTATTATTAATGGCACGTCCATCGCTAGCATAGAGGATTTCTTCGGCAACTTTAGCGGGATTTTCAGCAATACCTTTTTGGAGTACTCCGACAAAATCTTCCGTTAATTCTTGTTTGCCAGCATAGTAAGTACTTTTGGCTGTACCAATTAGTAAACAGCGCCGCAGCATCTGCCAAATACCAGCATCAAACATCCAGCCACCGGAACGCCCTTTAATCATTTCTTTTTCACGCCCGGGGATGGGTTGAGTTTGGGGTGTGTTTGTCTTATTTTGGGTGAAGAATTTGTAATTCATTGTTGATACTCCCGGCCTTTTCAGGCAAAATATGGAAGGTTGTTGGTTGTTTGTTGTTGGTTATTTGTTGTTGGTTGTTTGTTGTTGGTTGTTTGTTATTTGGTAGTTGAACAAATACAGACAAATAACAACAGGTGGTAGGGCGGGAATCGAACCCGCATCTCCCGCGTTACAGGCGATAACCCTCAACTCGTCGGCCTTTTTAGGCAAGGTATGAATTAAGGATGTTTTTGGTGTTTTACCTTTCAACTACCTACCACATAAAAGTTAAAATTCACCCATTCAAAAGTCTGAAGTAAAAAAATATTTTTCATCATTCCCTACTCCCTACTCCCTACTCCCTACTCCCGATTCATAAATTTGGTGTGGTGGGACAGGATTTGAACCTGTGACACATGGAACCACGATAACCCTAAATACTTCGGTCTTTTCAGACAAGTTGTTGATTCAGGGATACTGGCTTTCACCAGTCCACTGCTCTACCAAACTGAGCTACCCACCACAGGAAAGTCAAAGGTTAAAAGTCAAAAGTTATCTAGGAAAAATTTGAGGTTTTTAGCATTTTTTTATTTGACAAACTACTGGATTGAATTATTAGCGTGACGGGGAGGAATCGAACCTACCGCTACCCGATGGGAAATCGATAACCCTCATTCTGCGGCCTTTTCAGGCAAAGTTTAAACAAGGATGTTTTTGGCGTTCTACCACTAAACTACCGCCACATGACAAGTTAAAAGTCAAAAGTCAAAAATAATTCGCCATTCTCTATTCTCCATTCCTAAATTTGGTGTGGCGGAGCAGGATTTGAACCTGCGATTGAGTTTCCTCAATACTACCGATAACCTTAATTTTTCGTCCCTTCCGGGTAAGGTGCAAACCAAGGGTGTTTTGGTTGCGCTTTCAACCACTCAGCCACCCGCCACATGAAATAGTAAGCAGTTTAAGAAAAAATGGATATAAAAACAACAAAAAACAAATAACAAACAACCATTCCCAAAATTGGTGTAGCAGAGCAGGATTTGCACCTGCATTTCCGGCGAATAAGGGGGGGAATCGATTTATAGCGATAACCCTAATTCTGCGGCCTTTTCAGGCAAAATTGGTACTTTACGATTAAGCTACCTGCCACATGAAATTTTAGCTTTGGGATTGGGGATTTTAGATGGAAATCTGAATCTAAAATCCCCAATTAGTTGGTGTAGCGGAACAGGATTTATCCCATATCTCCGGATTTGGGAGCAAGGGTGTTTTAGTGTAATTATCGATAACCCTCGCAATGTCGGCCTTTTCAGGCTAGGTGGGCGCTCTACTGTTTGAGCTATCCGCTACCGAGTTTTAGCTCCTTTGGAACTGCTTGTATTATTACTGTAGTATATTGTCGTCTGAGTGTCAAGGGTTTTGAGTAAATTTCTTTGTAAGCCTTGCCAGATATGGGTTTGGGGTGTAATATCATTGAAGTGGCGATGCCTGGGCGTTGGCGTAGCCTCTCTTTGAGAAGCCATCGCAACCATGACTGTCTCTCCCCCACTCCCTACTCCAGGGCGAGTCAATGAAAGTCATTTGTGACTACTTCAGGTTATCAGAGCGACTCGCTCCTACAGTTATAGCAGTCGCCCTTGTTAAAATTTGCTAGATCAGAATGTCCTAACCGCTGTGGCGGTTGCTATAAAACTCCCTACTCCCGATTAAGTTTTGTTTGAGCTTCTCCTTTAGCCGTCGCAGCATTTTTACGGCGATTTGTAACTCTTCTCTATCCATATCCTCAGCCAAATTTTCAGCTTCTTTGGCAATTCGCTGAGTAATTTCTTGAAAAACTGCTTCTCCTTTAGGTGTGAGGCGTAAAAGTTTTGAACGCTGATGTGCTGGATTGTCTCCCAATTCGATTAAACCATCGGCAATCATTTCGTTGGCTAGTTTCTGAATGTGTTGCCGAGAAACAGGACGAGATTTCGCAATTTGCGGTACTGTCTGTTGTCATTTTCTAACCGCATTGTAATATCTTCTAATTCCAGAGTTGCTGCTTCCATTGCTAAACGACTGCGGCGCAAATTAGCCAATAATCTCTTGGCTGTTTCAGGATCGGGAATACGCGGTTGGGTAGTCATGGCAAATTCCACTCCGTTTTCACTTCTTGAATAGCGAAAATATCAAGACTGGCTCTAGGTGATATTAAAATGCTTTTTGTCATGCTTTTGGCTTATGGACAATATTATGAAGTGCCAAAACTTTGCTGTGCCAGACTTTAACTACGATTACCGTAGCTCTCATTCAAATATCAATCCCTGGAAAAACCTTAGATAAATCCAATGATAAATCCGGAAAACAAGGCAAGGCAATAGATTTATTCGGCAAAACAATATGATTGACACTATAGCCAAAATTTCCCTGTGAATCCTGATAAGGTTGGCTATAAGCCTCCAAGTGATTTTTGATTAGATTAAATATCCAATAGTCAGAAATTCCTGCTTCAGCATAGAGAGGCAGTTTAACTTCTCTGTCATACTTTAGGGTAGAGTCGGCAATTTCAATTAATAGGAAAATATCTGATATGCTAGGATGACCAGATAGATAATTATCTGCTCGTTTCTTGACGATAGCAAAGTCTGGTTCAGGTTCGCTATTAGTTGATATAATAATTGGATCTTGACATCTTAGTGTAGCTCGTCCGGCTATCAGTATTGCTAATTCTCCCAATAAGTTACTGCAACAGGTTGTATGAGGTGTTCCCTTAGCCGCCATGTCGATAATTTCTCCGCGAATTAATTCAACTCTGTCATCTTCCGTGAAAAATTCCAGCTCTGCTAAACGGTGATACTCGTCAATTGTAAAGCGTTTTGCTCTTGTCAAAGTCATAGAAAATACTTGGTAAGTGGGAAACTCAGTGGCTTTAGCCCTGAGTTACTGACAGTCTTTATTCTCAACTCTCTTATATATATATTGTAATTGTGGCAGATTGAAATGTGGCACAATCTTCGGAACATAATCTTTTTTGCCCCAGTCACCTTAAACAAAGCGAAACAAATATTAACCACACCCACCGACTGTCGAGGCTATCTCTATGTTATACAAAGCTATTGCCCTTTCCACTTTGGCAGCCATTGTTGCTTCTGAGTTAAGCCAACAGGCACTTGCCAATCCTAACCCTACAACCGCCCAACCTCCATCGACAGCCAGAAACTATGTTGTACCTGTGCAAGGAGCCTCAGAAACTCAGGCATCTGCCACAGTTACCGCACCGGAAGTGAATCAAACTAGGGAGTTTTCTCAACCCACTCCCGGAAAATCGCCGACTCCAACAGCGAGTATCAGGAGGGGGGTTGGTGGCACAAATAACGATATCGCCGTACTCGCTACAGATGTTAAAGTGGTAGGGGCGAGTGAGGAATTACAGCAAGTGGTATTGAGAACTATTGCCACTCGTCCCGGTGGTCAAACTAATCAAAGCCAGATTAATAAAGATGTCGAGGCTATTTTAAATACGGGTTTATTTGCCGATGCCAAGGTAACTCAGTCTAGTCACAGAGATGGCTGGAATGTAGTTTATCAGGTTCAGCCTGTCGTTTTGCGATCGCTACAAGTTTCCGGTAACAAAGTTCTCACTCCAGATATTGCTAATAATATCTTTAAATCTCAATTGGGTAAACCCGTTAGTTTGGCAGGATTGCGAGATGGAGTAAAACAGGTTAGTCAATGGTATAAAGATAATGGGTATATCTTAGCTCAAGTATTAGATGTACAATCAACTTCTGATGGTGCTATTTCTCTGAAAGTAGTCGAGGGTGTAGTTGGTGATATTAAGCTGAATTTTCTCGATGAAAAGGGCGCATCCACCAAAGGTAGAACCCGCGAAGACTATATCAAGCGAGAAATGAAACTCCAACCCGGTGACGTATTTAAAGTAGATGTCGCCAGACAAGATTTACAGCAGCTTTATCAGTTGGGGCTATTTGATAAAGTTGATATTGCCCTGAATGGTGATGGTTCAAATGTGGATGTCATCTACAATATAACCGAAAGACAAGCTCGTGGAGTAAATGCCGGGGCAGGTTATGACAACGATAACGGTATTTTCGGTACAATTAGTTATAACGACCAGAATTTGGGCGGAGTAAATCAGAAGTTAGGAGTTAACGTCCAATTCAGTCGTCGCGATTTACAATTTGACGGTAATTACGGCAAACCTTACGAAGCCAGTAATCCTGATTCTCCTGGTTACAATGTTAATGTATTTCGTCGTCGTTCCGTATCCGAAACATTTGATGGGGATGTGAATTTAGCTAATGGAGATAACCCCCGTGAAGGGCAATTTGGTGGTGGGGTTACTTTATCTAAACCAGTAGATAATTGGAATGCGTCAGTAGGATTAAATTACACTCGTACCAGCATTCGGGATAGCAAGGGACAAATTACTCCAGTAGACGAACAAGGTAATCCTCTCACATTGAGTGGTACAGGTGTTGATGATTTAGTTACTGTATCTGCGGGAATAGCCAAAGATAGACGAGATAATCCAGTCAATCCTACCCAAGGAAACCTGGTACGTTTGAGTACGGAACAATCTATTCCTGTTGGTAATGGTAATATTTTAATGAATCGCCTTCAGGCAAACTATTCCCAATTTGTACCAATTAAATTATTTGGT
Organism: Limnofasciculus baicalensis BBK-W-15; assembly: GCF_024178385.1. GTDB lineage: Bacteria > Cyanobacteriota > Cyanobacteriia > Cyanobacteriales > Coleofasciculaceae > Limnofasciculus > Limnofasciculus baicalensis. The sequence goes on from NZ_JAMZMM010000062.1 coordinate 20,725, forward strand.
GGTAGCAAGCCAGAAGTATTAGCATTTAATGTCCAAGGTGGTACAGTAATTGGTGATTTAGCTCCTTACCGCGCCTTTAATTTAGGAGGTGCTAATTCTGTTCGAGGTTATGGTACAGGTGATGTAGCTACGGGGCGTAGTTATGTGGCAGCATCGGCAGAGTATCGGATTCCGATATTTAATCCTGTGGGTGCAGTTTTATTTGCTGATTTTGCTTCAGATTTGGGTTCGGCTGATACAGTATTAGGAGAACCTGGAGTAGTGCGCGGGAAACCAGGAACAGGTTTTGGTTACGGTGCAGGTGTGCGGGTGAATTCACCCATAGGCATAATTCGGGCTGATTTAGGATTTAATGACCAAGGAGATAGTAAAGTTCAAGTTGGTATCGGTCAAAAGTTTTGAGGTTAGGGGTTAGGGGC
>NZ_JAMZMM010000439.1 GCF_024178385.1 Limnofasciculus baicalensis BBK-W-15
GAATTATTCATTATTACTCACCTTTATTACTAAAAATTTGGACATGGTGGTTATTTATTATAAAATAGCCATCCCACCCAGAATTCTCTTTTATTCTTTGCGTACCTACTCTACGAGAAGCCGCTGCGCGTCTATGAGCTTACCTTCGCGCACCTTTGCGTTGAAAAACGCCCTTCCCCACAAAATTCACAATAAAGTCCTCGGGCGGACTCGATTTGCCTCATCAACCAACCGAATCTTCTCCTCCCCTGTCACCAGATGCGCCATATCGCGCAAGGCTTTTTCTAACCCCTGTCTCAAATGTAATTCTTCCATAGGTTGTCCTAATATTTTAATAGAGGATACTGGGGAAACTGTCTTAGATGTAACTAAATTTAGTGTTGTTTCTAAGACTTGTTTGGCTAATCGATAACAGTCCATCCCTTCTAGAGTTAGGGTTTCTATTGCGCTGGAAGCTTCTTGTAATTCTGTTGTGCCTGGTGGGGAATGTTGAATATTTATTAAGGTTCTGGCTACTTCGACTCGCGATCGCGTAAATAAACTAGAAGTCTGGGGTACTCTTTCCAATGCCGCTACCGCCGCTTTTCGATTTCCGCTATGACTCAGACAACGGGCTAAACCAAATGCGGCTGTGGTATAACTAGGATCTGTCCGGGATACTAGGTCATACATTTTGATGGCTAATTGGGAATTTCCTGCTAATTCTGCTGCTAATCCGAGGGCGAGTTTCGGGGCTAATTCTCCTGGTAAGTCAAAGTATACTTGGTCAAATGCGGCTTGTGCTTCTTTGCCTTTCTTTTGTGCCATTAAGGAGCGTCCTTTATACCATAGCACGCGCCAGTCCCAGGGGTCTTTTTTTTCTACTTCTGTTAAAATTTGCTCGGCTTCATCGTAATCGCTAATATCAATTAAACTATTGGCTAGTCGTAGTTTTCCTTCTACTGAGGTGGGAAATTGATCGACAACTATTTGTAAGTTTACTACCCGTTTAATGGGTTCGGGAATTGCACTGGCATTAAGGATAGCGTTAAAACTTTGATCGGATAAGTCTAGGGTTGGTATGGGTAGTTGATGATAGTCTGGTTGGATGGCATCGAAGTCGTTACTATTAGTTAAGGCTAGCATATCACCGCTGAATACCGTACTGGAAACGGGGCGGGGAGTATTAGTTTCTAAGGCTACTACTTATCGTAGTACACCGATAAGTTGATCCGCCATTTCGTCGGCGGAGATGAGGGGAAGAGAATCGCTATCAATTACATCCAGGAGTAAGTTAAAATGTTGAAATAACTCGTTCATTGCTTCCAATGCTGGATTCACCTCCATTTCTGTAATTCCCGTTAGTTGTACTTGGGGGAATCCAGCCTCACCAGCAAGTCTTTGGTAGGTTGACAATCCGTGTAAGTCCATGAGATCATGGCTTACTAGGTCGATTTTTGTTCTCCAGTCAGCGATTAGTTGGTCAATTTCTTCAAGTGTCACAGATAGTATTCCAGTGGAAATAATAATTGTTACTGGGCATAATTTGATTTTATTATAACAAAACTTACGAAAAGTCTTTTGTCGGGTGCGTTATGCGTAGCTAACGCACCCTATCGGTATCGGTGAGATGGCAGATTTGGCAACGGATGAGGTAACGGATGTAACGGATGTAACGGATGGGGTAGCATAGGGTTTTTAAGATATGATTGACGGAGTTAAGCAATTATAGCGATGAATTTAGATCGACCATTAGGTTTAGTTATTCAAGGTTCTCTATCATTAGGCTTAGAAGTGCGATTGCTGCCTGATATCTCGGTGGAGGATATGCGGGTGGGAAAGTTTTTGGTGGTGAAGGGAATGCGATCGCGCTTTTTCTGTATGCTAACAGATATATCCTTGGGTACTTCGAGTCAGCGTATTCTAGCTAACCCTCCAGATCCTAATGATGACTTTTTATTAGATGTGTTAGCTGGTAGTGGTACTTTCGGTACGGTGAATCTGACACCGATGCTGATGTTTACTCCTCAAGAACTTAGTACCAAACAGAAAGGTGTCGATCTCAATGGTAATACTTCTTTAGCCTCATTTCAAGTTCAAAGTAGTGAGGATATGGAATTACTGCCCGTTAAGACTATTCCTAGTCACTTTTCTCAAGTTTATGATGCTAGCGAGCGAGATTTTAGAGCAGTATTTGGTTGGGAAGACGATCCTCATAAACGCAATTTTGCCATCGGACAACCTCTTGACATGGAGGTTCCTATATGTCTTGATTTAGATAGATTTGTGGAACGGAGTAATGGTGTTTTTGGCAAATCTGGCACAGGGAAATCTTTCTTAACGCGGTTATTATTATCGGGAATTATTCGGAAGCAGGCAGCGGTTAATTTAATTTTCGATATGCACTCAGAATATGGTTGGGAAGCTGTTTCTGAGGGGAAACAATTTAGTACAGTGAAAGGGTTAAGACAGTTGTTTCCTTCTCAGGTACAAGTTTATACTCTAGATCCCGAATCTACTAAGCGGCGCGGAATTAAAGATGCTCAAGCATTATATCTCAATTACGACCAAATTGAAGTTGAAGATATTGCGTTAGTGCGTCAGGAATTGAATTTATCTGAGGCGAGTCTGGAAAATGCCATTATTTTACGGAATGAGTTTGGCAAGTCTTGGATTACTAACCTCCTGAATATGACAAACGAGGAAATTCAGGAGTTTTGCGATACTAGGCGGGGAAATAAGTCTTCCATTATGGCTTTGCAGCGGAAGCTGATGCGTTTGGAAGAATTGAAATATATGCGGAGTGCTGCACCTCATAATTATATCGATCAGATATTACAAATCTTAGATTCAGGTAAGCATGTAGTCGTAGAATTTGGTTCTCAGTCTAACATGCTATCTTATATGTTAGTAACCAACCTAATGACTCGCCGCATTCACAGTAAATACGTCCAGAAAGCAGAAAGATTCCTCCAGTCGAAAAATCCTAGCGATCGCCCGCGTCAATTAGTGATTACAATAGAAGAAGCTCACCGTTTTCTCGACCCAGCGACAGTAAGGCAAACAATCTTTGGTATTATTGCCCGTGAAATGCGGAAATATTTTGTAACATTACTTATTGTAGATCAGCGTCCGTCGGGGATTGATAATGAGGTAATGTCTCAGATAGGGACAAGAATTACCTGTTTGCTCAATGATGATAAGGATATTGACGCTATATTTACGGGAGTGTCGGGGGGACAGAGTTTAAGATCGGTTTTAGCTAAGTTAGATTCTAAACAACAAGCTTTAATTTTAGGTCATGCTGTACCTATGCCAGTAGTGATTAAGACTCGTGCTTATGACCAAAAATTCTATCGGGAAATTGGGGATGTTGCTTGGGGTGAGGAGTCGGATGAAGTGGTGTTTGCGGCGGCGGAAATTGGTAAGGCGGATTTGGGGTTTTGAGGTATCTTATTAGACATCTCCAAAATATTTTAAATCTCATGTTCGTAGTAAGCACTTCAGTGCTTGGAAATAGAGGAGGCACTGAAGTGCCTACTACAAACTAACGAAATAGAGGAGGCACTGAAGTGCCTACTACAAACTAATGGTAATTGATATAAGCTGAAGATTATTTTTAGTCCATTTCAATGGACTTAAGCTGTTAGACAGAGAATTTATTCTCTGGCGGGTTATAATACTTGCCAGTCAACTATTAATAATTTGTGCTACTGAAATAGAAATATCAGGAAATGCCAGTGATTTTATTTCTCCTGTGCTTAGGGTTGTTTTTGTAGCATATTCTCCATCTAAAGGATCTCGAAATACTACCAAATGGGATTTTTTCAGATTGACTACCCAATATTCTGGAATACCAACTTCGGCATAGATTTTGCTTTTTATCTCTAAATCCTTTTCTAAACTAGAGTTGGCATACTCAATTAACCAAAATATATTTTCTGGGTAGGGATGATGTTGTCGATAATCGCGTCCTAAACGTTGGACAATAGCAACATCTGGTTCAGGTTCCGAGTTATTAGGTAGAGTAATGGGTTTAGCTTGGCGTATTGTAGCCCGATTACCTAATAATTGGGTTAAATAGTAACTAGCTTCATGACTACCATAAGCATGAGGTTCTCCTTCTGGTGGCATTTCGACAATTTCTCCATGAAGTAGTTCAATTTTGCGATTACTGAGAATTCCAGCAGCAATCATTTGGTGATATTCGGCAATCGTCCACTTAGCAGCAATAAAAGTCATAATGTTGTTCTACCATGTTAAATTATTTTGGATTCTAACGCAAAGGATCGCCAAGGTACGCAAAGTTTTTTTCAGTAAATTAAGTCTATCAGCCGCTTTTACTTATATTTTAGCGATAAGCGCGATCGCATCACCCACAAAATCAGATTTTCCCGAATAGACAACAACCCC